>JBCBZE010000160.1:0-7693 GCA_039815505.1 Bacteroidota bacterium
AAGGAATTGGAAACCGCTATCTCAAAAAGAGATTATGAAAATGTCTACAAACTAGCCCATAAAATAAAGCCCAATGTAGATTTATTGGGCATGGAACAGACCAGGGCAACTGCATTGGAAATAGAAACCTTAGGGAAGAGTTCCAAGAACAATAGGGATGAGATAGAAAGAAAATTTCCGGTTCTTAAAAAAGATATCCACCAAGTAATTTCCGAGCTAAAAAAAGATTTTGATCTCTAATGTTCGCTGAAATTATAACCATTGGGGATGAAATCCTAATAGGGCAAATCATTGATACCAATTCCGCATTCATTGCCAAAAAACTGAACAAGATTGGAATTTCCGTTTATCAGATAACTTCGGTACAAGATGAAAAAACGCATATCCTAAAGGCGTTGAAAGATGCACATTCTAGAGTGGATATTGTTATTGTCACTGGGGGTCTGGGACCTACCAAAGATGATATTACCAAACATACCTTATGTGAATATTTCAATGATACCTTGGTCCAGGATCCAGATGTTCTAATACATGTAGAGGAATTATTTAAAAAGTATATTTCAACACCGATTTCAGAGGTTAACAGAAAACAGGCCTTGGTGCCCTCCAAGGCAACGGTGCTCCATAATGCGTATGGAACTGCTCCGGGCATGTGGATAATGGAGAAAGAAACGGCATTTATCTCCATGCCGGGCGTCCCGTTCGAGATGAAAAACTTAACGGTAAATCATGTTATTCCCAAAATTATACGCGAATTTAAACGTCCTTTTATTTTACATAGGACCCTGGTAACCTATGGTGTGGGTGAAAGCGCCATTGCCGATAAAATTTCATATTGGGAAGAACATTTGCCATCGTTCATAAAATTGGCCTACCTGCCCAATTTGGGAAAGGTAAGGCTTCGCTTAACGGCCAAGGGAACTGATAAAGATTTGATTTCCATCACGGTTGACCAAGAAATCAAAAAGTTATATGCTATTATTGGAGATATTATCTATGGCGAAGAAGATGAGGAAACTATAGAAGAAGTGGTTGCTAAATTACTGACCCATAAGCAAATGACCTTGGCTACGGCAGAGAGTTTTACCGGAGGGAAAATTGCCCAACAAATTACATCGGTTCCCGGTGCATCGCTCTATTTCAAGGGTAGTATAGTGAGTTACGCCACCGAGACGAAAATAGAGTTGTTGAAGGTCGATAAAAGCTTGATTGCCGTTCACTCCGTAGTAAGTGCCGAGGTGGCCGGGGCCATGGCAAAAAATGCGAGGAAATTATTGAAAACCGATTTCGCAATAGCTACAACCGGTAATGCAGGACCCACGAAAGGAGATTCGGATGCAGATGTGGGTACGGTCTTTATCGCCATAGCCTCCCCGAAAGGAGTATATGCAGAGCAATTTACCATGGGAAACCATAGGGAAAGAATCGTTCAAAAGGCCGTACATAAGGCATTTGAACTTGTGCAAAAAGAAATTTTAAAATTCTGAACCAGAATTTTGTACGTCCCGTAAAAATGACATAAATTTGCACCCTGTTAAAAATACACTAAACGTAAGACTATGTCAAAAGTTTGTGAACTTACCGGAAAGAGAGCAATGTTTGGAAATAACGTATCGTTTTCCATCAACAAGACAAGAAGAAGATTTGACGTAAATCTTTCTAAAAAACGCTTTTATATACCCGAGGAGGACCGTTGGATCACACTTAAAGTTTCCACTAGGGCTTTAAAAAGTATCAATAAAAAAGGAATTTCCGCAGTTTTGAAGGAAGCTAGGGAGCAAGGATTGATCAAGTAATCCTGAAAATTTAGATAACGATGGCAAAGAAAGGCAATAGAGTTCAGGTGATATTAGAATGTACGGAGCATAAGGAATCCGGCATGCCTGGAACATCAAGGTACATTACCACGAAGAATAAGAAAAATACTCCGGATAGAATGGAAATCAAAAAATTCAATCCTATCTTGAAGCGAATGACTATCCATAAAGAAATAAAATAAGGAACCATGGCAAAGAAAACGGTAGCATCATTACAAACAAGTTCTAAAAGATTGACCAAAGCCATTAAAATGGTAAAATCACCTAAAACAGGTGCCTATACTTTTGTGGAATCGGTTATGCCACCAGAAATGGTAAATGATTGGTTGGCAAAAAAATAGGCTGACAAACGCACCAAATGTAAATGAAGCTACTTTTCCAAAAAGTAGCTTTTTTGCTTTATAGTAATTTCCAATTGTCCCCCCGATGCTTTCTTTTTTACTTTCATATCTTTGAAAAAAGTTTTTTATAACGCATGAGTTTATTTAAAAAGATATTTTCTTCACAGAAAAAAGAGACCTTGGACAAGGGTCTTGAGAAGACAAAAACCAGTTTTTTTTCCAAGTTGGGCAAGGCCGTTGCGGGAAAGTCCAAAGTGGATGATGATGTATTGGATAATTTAGAGGAAGTATTGGTCAGCTCCGATGTGGGGGTAGAAACTACCTTAAAAGTCATTGATAGAATAGAAGCTAGGGTTTCCAGGGACAAATATATGGGCACCGATGAGCTAAATGTAATTTTGCGAGAGGAAATTGCCGGATTACTTTCAGAGACCCACGTGGGCGAAGAAACGGACTTTACCCTACCATTGGATAAAAAACCATACGTAATTATGGTCGTAGGGGTCAATGGGGTAGGGAAGACTACAACTATAGGAAAGCTGGCCCATCAGTTTAAAGGTCAAGGTTTAAAGGTGGTTTTGGGGGCTGCGGATACCTTCAGGGCAGCTGCCATAGACCAGCTACAGGTTTGGGCCGACCGAGTAGATGTCCCCATAGTAAAACAGGATATGGGCAGTGATCCCGCATCCGTGGCTTTTGATACGTTAAGCTCTGCCATAACACAGAACGCCGATGTAGTGATTATAGATACTGCTGGGCGCTTGCACAATAAAGTGAACCTTATGAACGAGCTTACCAAGATAAAAAGAGTTATGCAGAAAGTAGTGGAAAAGGCTCCCCATGATGTTTTATTGGTGCTGGACGGGTCTACGGGCCAAAATGCTTTTGAACAGGCCAAGGCCTTTACTAAAGCTACCGAGGTTACTTCCTTGGCAGTAACCAAACTGGATGGCACGGCCAAGGGTGGTGTTGTCATTGGAATATCCGATCAGTTTCAAGTACCTGTTAAATATATTGGAGTAGGCGAGGGCATCGAAGATTTACAGGTCTTTAATAAAATAGAGTTCGTGGATTCTTTTTTCGGATAACAAAATAAATAATGGGAAAGAGCGTACTTTTTTTAGTGATCAACACATTTCTTCTGCTGCTATCAATTGGTGGCATAGCCCAATTTTCCAATCTTTCACAATTAGCTCAGGGAGATTTAGTAGCATTTGCACCCATCCGCGAAATCGATGATGCTATTTTTGGATATGTAGCGATTTATGATCTAGGGGAAGTTGATAAGGATAAAGAAAATTATGAGTATGTGATTCTTGACAATAACCTGAATGAAGTAAGCAATGGTAAATTTCATGATCAGCGTTATAGAAAAGTGTTGTCCCGTTTTTTGTCACCTAGCTTACTGGGTCAAAAGCTACTACTAAGTAAAACGTTCTTGGGACAGTTCGGTAATAATAAAGCGTTTGTATCCAACCGTTTTATCGATTTGGAAACCAATACGGTAGAGACTCCTTTTTATCTAAAAGGAGATAAAATTGTCGAAGGGGAAAGGGATGCCAAGGGATTGGGAAAAGAACAACGAAAAACACCGATCATTGATGTATTGATTCCATCGGAAAAAGGTTTTATGACATATCCGATTGACAAACTAGGCCGTAGCAATTCCAAAACCGTAAGTTCAATTAAATTCTATAATCTTGATAAAGAGCTAGTTTGGGAATATGATTACAACCCAAACAATCTTCAGCATACAAAGGCCATCGTTTATGTTGATGCAGATTATCTTTTGTTAAGTTTTAAAAGTGCCGGTTACAATGATACCGGATTTTATCTGAAACGAATAGATCTAAAAACGGGAAAAGAAGATTTTGTTTATAAAATCGAAACGAAATCCTCCGAGTACAATCACTCTTTTACCGCCAAGATCATTGATGGCCGTACACACCTCTTAGGAAAAATAAGTAAATACTCATCGGGTGGTTATGATTATAAAAAAGCGGAAGGGTTTTTCAGCTTGGTCCTTGATGATAAAGGGAATGAACTGACCAAAAAGTATCTTTTTTGGAAAGATATGGTAGACCATCTTGACATCGATGACAAAGGTAAAGTGGAGAATCGTTATCGATTGCATGCTAAAGAATACTTCATTATGGATAATGGTAGTATGGCCATTCTAACAGAAAAGCTAAAAGAGTCCTATAATGTATTGTTGGGTATCTCAAAAGTGAAGACTACCGATTTGGTTCTTTTTCAATTTGATGAGGATTTTAAAATAGGGCAAGTTTTGGAAATAAATAAGGATAAATCCAAATGGCAAGCTTCCGACTATCTATATTCCCAATACATAAATCAAAATAATGATCTGGTTTTCTTCTATAGGGATTATAAAAAAGATATAGCAACCTCCGATAAAAACTGGATTATGGGTATCGTTACCATAGTTGATGGAAAAATTAATCACGAGACCATTTCCATTTCCTCAGAAGATCATTTCATATATCCTTACATAGCAAAAGAAGGTTATGTGCTTTTTAGGGAGTACAACAAAGATGCTGACTATGATGAGATACGCTTGGAACAAATTAATTATTAGCGTACGGATGTTCGGTATAATGATCCGCTAATTTTTTGAAATCATCTAGTTTTAATTTCCACATAAAATCCAAAAAGAAGAGATAGGAAGCATCTTGTTTCTTTGGGGAAGCCCTATCCAAATATCTATTGACTTGATACTTTTTTTTCGCCTCATATAACTTTTTAAAATTCTTCCCTAACCAATAAAAAAGGTATGGTGTATCTGATTTTTTGTCTTCTTGTAGGCGATATAGGATTTTATAGATGCTTAGCCCACACTCCTCCAAATAATAAAGATTTGAAATTTCCTCTTTTTTTGCCAATTCTTTTAATTCCAAAAACTCATTATCCAATGCCGTAATGGTGTCATTTAAATCAATGTTGAACAATGCCACTAAATGAGCGATACGGTCTTCATTCTCCGGGTGCGTGCTCAGCGAGTCCTGTGTGATTTTTTCCTTAAAATGTTCATAGTGGTATTTTTCATAGTTCTGCATCGTCATCCATTCTTCTTTAAAGGGCAACTGGGGAGTCCCAAATATTTTTCTATACATACAGGTGTCGATTGTGATTTTAGGAGCATCTTTTGTACGTTCCAAAGCGTTTAAAATATAGGTATATTCCCCTAAGTTATATCCAAGTTTTTTAAAGAACAGATACCCTAACGAATCCGCTTCCTTTTCCTGTTTTCGGTAAAGGGAACCCTCACTGTAAAGCAGTTGTTTTAACTTGGAAAATGCAACCTCTGACTTCGATTTACCCCCAGTTGCTTTAAAAGACTTTAAATACTTTTTGTCTTTCGTTTGCGAAGATAACCTGGCATTGCGCAACAAAGTAAGTGAACTATGATCAAGTTTTTGGTGGGCCATTTCATGACATAGAACAGCGGTCAACTGTGCTTTGTTGTCCAGAAGGGCAAATAGTCCGGAATTTAAAAAAATACTTCCTTCGGCAAGACTTAAGGCGTTTGCGGAGATTCTTCTTGAAACCAGGATATGATCAATGGAGGGTTTTAATGAAGGGTTTTTATCAAGAATGTCAAACTTTAGGTTCTCAACATAATTTGTAAAACGTTCATCTAGTATAAACTCTCCTTTTTCAATATCCCTTACTATTTGTTCCTGCATGCTCTCATGAACATTTTTAAGATATTTCCTGGTCTCTCCACGATAATTATAGTGTATGGCCTTATTGAACGTTTCATATTTGGATTTGTACAATTTAATCAAATCCTTTGCCCGCACACTGTCGGGCTCTTCAAGCCGATTTACGGGTTGGGCCATACTAAATTGGAAAAAAGAGCAGGTGATAATTGGTATCAAAGAATTCCACCGGATGTTTTTGTATATTGGATAGTAAAATAGATTAGGTAAGAGAAAAAGAAGTTTAAGCATTGGTGAAATTGCAGAATAATATTAGTTATGGGAATACAACTTTTCTTTTCATAAGTTAGTATAGTACGTTTTGGAAATATAAGAATTATAGAATAAGGTCAAGAAAAAAATTTATTCATTTACCCTATATGAAGAAATATATCATATTTAGTATAATACTGCTTGTTCATTTAGTTGGATTTTCTCAAATCTCCCACCCTAAAGCAAGTCCTTTTTCGACTGTAACGCAAGAAGTGGGCCTTTCCAAAATCACCGTTTCCTACTCTAGACCAGCTGTAAAGGGAAGAAAGATATTTGGTGATCTGGTACCGTACGATCGCATATGGCGAGTGGGCGCAAATGCCTCGACGAAAATAACGGTGGATAGCGATATGCGGGTTATGGGACATATATTGCCCAAAGGAACCTACGCCCTATATGCTTTTCCGAAACCCCACAGCTGGGAAGTGGTTTTTCATACCAATACCGGACATTGGGGCGATGGCAGAAAAGCGTATACTGCATCGGAAGATGCATTTAGAATAACAATTGCCCCGCAGAAGATAACCGAGCTACAAGAGAATTTCCTGATTACCTTTGATGCCATCACCCACAATTCCGCGCATATGATATGGAGTTGGGAACATACCAAGATAGTAATTCCAATGACGGTGGATACCCATAGCCAAATGCTTTTGGAGATAAAGAACAAGCTGCAAAACAACCCTACGGCGCTAACGTATTATGAGGCGGCACGTTACCTTCAAGAACAGGGAAAAGATCACTCCATTGCCCTACAATATGTGAACAAAGCCTTGGAGCTTGGTGGGGATACCTATTACTTTCACAGGGTAAAGTCGTTGCTTCTGGCAACTTTGAACGACTATGAAGCAGCGATTGTTTCGGCAAAAAAATCTATGGATTTAGCTGCTTTGGAAGATAAGGACGAATTTGTTCGCATGAATCAAAAGAATATGGCCTATTGGAAAACGAGAATAAAAGGGGATAAGAAATGAAGAAATTTGCAATCATATACCTTATACTGGCAAGCCTTTCTTGTAAAGAAAGCAGGGTAGAGCAGAAAATGACGCTATGGGAACCCTACAATGATTCAACTGAAGTGGCGGCCAATCAGGATCATAAGGTCGAGAGAATGCGTTACAAGTTGATACAGTCCAAAGTGTTGGACAAAAATGAAGTATTCCAACCACTTTATGATGAGGTTTCCAAACTGTCCGAAACGGAATATGAACTATTAAAACCTTTGATCCTGGAACAGGACATTCCTACCATCCAGTCCCAGATTACCAGCGGTAATTTAACCTATGAAAAATTGGTGCTGTTCTATTTATATCGCATTTATAAGTATGAACTGCATAATACCACCACATTGAATACCATCATTGCCTTGAATGAAAATGTAGTGGAAGAAGCTCGTAAAAGCGATGAGTTTCGCAAGCAATATCCATCCCATGAATATCATCCGATCTATGGTATGCCCTTATTATTAAAGGACAATATCAATACCAAGGGAATGAAAACCACCGCGGGGGCCATTGCCCTTAAGGACAACGTGGTAGACGAT
>JBCBZE010000003.1:0-42830 GCA_039815505.1 Bacteroidota bacterium
GGAAGTATAATATCTACCAGGTGGGTCAACACAATTCCCTCATCTTTTGCAAAGAAATCAGGTGTCCAATCTAGAACAACCTCATTTTTACAGCTTTGCATTATGCTAACCAATGTTGGGGTAGCAACGGCATACCCTAAGGTTAGACCCATATTTTTCAGTGCTTTTCTTCTGTCCATTATATATTTCCTTTTTTAAGTTCTTGTACCGCATGGTTAGCGGCTCTTGCCGTAAAGGCCATATAGCTCAACGATGGATTTACACAAGCTGCGGATGTCATGAACGCCCCGTCTGTAACGTAAACATTGGGAACGGTATGCACTTGGTTATATCCGTTTAAAACCGATGTTTTAGGGTTTCTCCCCATACGGGCGGTTCCCATTTCATGGATGCCCAAGCCCAATGCCCCAGGGTCATCAAAAGGTTCCACCTCGCGCAACCCGGCTTTTTCCAACATAGCCACGGCCTGTTGTTTCATATCCTTGCGCATATTCCACTCATTTTCCCTAAGTTCTGCATCGAAGGTTACAGTTGGTAATCCCCATCCGTCCAATTTATCATAGTCCAAGGTCATTCTGTTATCTTCATACGGTAACACCTCTCCGAAACCACCCATACCAAATTGCCATCCTCCCGGCTTCAATATGGCGTCTTTAAGATCCTTGCCAAATGAGAGTTCGGAGACGGTCCCTTCCCAATTATCCCTACTGGCACCACCTTGATAGCCGTAACCACGGATAAAATCCTTCATATTTGAGTCCCCGCCTAAGTTCCTAAAACGCGGTACATAGATTCCATTGGGTTTTCGTCCTTTATAGTACTTATCCTCAAAACCATCGAATTTACCCGAAGCACCCACCTTTAAATGATGGTCCATAATATTACGACCTAATTGATCGGAATCATTGCCCATACCATTTGGAAAACGGTCAGATTTTGATTGCATTAAGATAGAGGTTGATGCAATGGAGGAAGCACAAAGAAAAATTACCTTCGCTTTAAATTCGAAAGCCTCTTTGGTAACCCTATCGATTACTTTTACACCAGTAGCCCTTTGTGTATCTGCATCGTAAATAACTTCATGAACTATGGAATCTGGTCGTAAGGTCATATTTCCAGTGCGTTCCGCTGCAGGAAGTGTAGATGAATTACTACTAAAGTAGGCACCAAAAGGACAGCCTCTTATACATCGGTTGCGATATTGACATCTGCTACGACCATCATAAACCTTATCACTATTGATGTGGGCAACACGACCTGCGGTAATTACCCTACCATCAAAATTTTCAGCAACTTTTTCCCTTACATGTTGTTCTACACAATTTAGTTCCATCATCGGCTCAAATTGTCCATCCGGTAACTGGGCCAGACCTAAGTTTTCCCCGGCCACCCCTATGTAAGATTCTACTTTATCGTACCAAGGAGCAATATCCTTATAGCGTACAGGCCAATCAACCGCAATACCATCCCGTTTATTAGCTTCAAAATCAAGATCACTCCAACGATAACTATGACGCCCCCACATAATAGAACGCCCACCAACATGATAGCCACGCATCCAGTCAAAACGTTTGGTCTCATTATAAGGATGTTCCAAATCGTTCACAAACCAAAAACTATGCGGGGTTTTGGTGGTATAGCCTGTTCTAGCCTGTACAAGTTGTTTTGCTTGTTCCTCTCTTGTTGGTTCCCCATTATTGGGAAAATCCCATGGGTCTAAATTTGCTGTTGGATAATCTTCAATATGTTTTACCATTCTGCCCCGTTCCAACACCAAGGTCTTGAGGCCATTCTCACATAATTCTTTCGCGGCCCAACCTCCACTGATCCCTGTCCCTACTACAATTGCATCATATGATTCTTGTTCCTCGTTGTAATAAAATTTACTCATGCATCTAAATTGTTTATTTCATAAATTTATTAAATATAGAATTAATTTTCTACATTTAAACACTTAATTCATTGCGAGAGTCGCACTATAACGTTGTAGTATGTTGGGGCTCTAAAATTTACCAAGAACTCCAATTATGAAAAGAAGAAACTTCATACAGAATAGCTCTAAATTTGGCCTGGCGGTTTCAATTTTTGGAGTGTATTCCTGTAAAGAGAACAAGAAAAAAGAAATGGTAGGTACCGAAAATGAAAAACCGGAAACAGCTGTGGAAAGTGCAGCGCCATTTTTTCAGCTTTCATTAGCCCAATGGTCTATAAACAGAATGATTCGGGAAGACGGAATGGACCCATATACTTTTGCTGAAAAGGCAAAGGATTGGGGTTTTTCAGGATTAGAATATGTAAGTCAATTGTATAGTAAAGAATTGGGGGCATCGGATTACTCGGATGAAGCCATGGCCAATTTTGTGGCAAAATGCAACAAGGAGAGCCAAAAATATGGGCTGAAAAATCTTATAATCATGATCGATCACGAGGGCGATTTGTCAGCGGTATCGGCCGATGAAAGAAAGGAAGCGGTGAAGAAGCATCAAAAATGGGTGGATGCTGCCGCGGCCATGGGATGCCACTCCGTACGGGTAAACCTTATGGGGGCTAAAACCAAGGAAGAATGGATTGTTGGTTCTGTGGACGGTCTCACCCAATTGGCTACTTATGCCAAGGAAAAAAACATACATGTAATTGTGGAGAACCACGGAGGCTTGTCATCCAATGCAGGTTTGTTGGCACAAGTGATGGAAGAGGTGAGTATGGATAATTGTGGTACCTTACCCGATTTTGGAAATTTCTGCGTACAGAGAGAGGACGGTTCTTATTTTAATTCTCCTTGCATTGAACAGTATGACATATATAAGGGCGTTAAGGAGCTAATGCCATATGCCAAAGCAGTAAGTGCAAAGTCCCATGATTTTGATGCGGAAGGCAATGAAACGGAAATAGACTATGTAAAAATGTTACAGATTGTCAAGGATGCTGGATATAAAGGATTTATTGGGGTTGAGTATGAAGGCAACGAAATGGGCGAAAAAGATGGAATTATGGCCACTAAAAACCTATTGTTGACGGCGGCTAAAAAACTGAGTTAATAACCAACTATCAAATGAAAGTTTTTTTTAATCAATTGTTTGATTATAACTACTACTGCAATAAAAAGCTTATTGAGACCTGTAATGGTTTAGAAGTGGTGCCGGAAAAAAGTATAACGCTTTTTAGCCATGCATTAAACGCCCACCATGTCTGGAATGCAAGGGCCTTAGGGAACAAACCTATTTATGATGTTTGGCAGGTTCATCCAATTGCTGATTGGGGGGACATCCACTATGAAAATCAAAGGAGCTCTTTTGAAATTATAACAAATGCCGACGATTTTGATAAACGAATCGATTATGAAAATACCGAGGGTCGTTTGTTTACCAATACCTTAGGGGACATGCTGTTCCATATCATAAATCATTCTACCCACCATAGGGCGCAGATTTCAATGGATTTCAGGGCGAACAAGATCGACCCTATCCCTATGGACTATATACATTATAAAAGATAAATACCATCGCATATGAAGTTAAGGGTAAAGGCACAGCTATCTGTGATGATGTTTTTGGAATTTTTTATCTGGGGAGGCTGGTTTGTTACGTTGGGCACTTTTCTAGGGAATAACCTAAATGCTGGGGGTAGTGAGATTGCACAAGCTTTTTCCACACAATCATGGGGAGCTATTGTAGCTCCTTTTATTATTGGACTTATTGCCGATAGATTCTTTAACGCGGAGCGGATATTAGGTATATTACACCTCATAGGGGCTTTTTTAATGTATCGGATGTCCCTAGCTTCGAATTTTTCTGTTTTTTATCCTTACGTACTGGGGTACATGATCGCTTATATGCCTACATTGGCTTTGGTGAATTCGGTAGCATTCAATCAAATGAAGGATCCTGCCAAACAATTTCCCTTTATCAGGGTTTTTGGCACGGTAGGTTGGATCGTTGCCGGATGGTTGATTAGCTTGGCTTTTAAATGGGATTCACTTGTAAGCATTGAAAATGGATTACTATCCAATACTTTTTTGATGACCGCTATAGCATCTGCCGTTCTAGGGCTATTTAGCTTCACCCTACCCAAGACTCCTCCAAAAGTTGGAAAAGGGGAAAAAATCTCTATCTCCGATATTTTAGGCTTGGACGCTTTAAGACTACTAAAGGATAAAAACTTTCTGGTGTTTTTTATATCCTCGGTATTAATATGTATACCCTTGGCCTTTTATTATCAAAACATAAGCCCTTTTTTAACCGAATCAAAGGTAGAAGGTTCTACCGCTTGGGCATCCGTGGGTCAAATCTCAGAGGTATTATTTATGTTATTGCTTCCTTTCTTTTTCAAAAAATACGGTTTCAAAAAGACGATAATGGTAGGGATGCTTGCTTGGACCGTGAGATACTTGCTTTTTGCCTATGGAAATGCCGGGGAACTTTTCTTTATGTTGATCATAGGGATTGCCCTTCATGGCATATGTTATGATTTTTTCTTCGTATCCGGACAGATATATACCGATAGCAAAGCGGGGGAAAAAGTAAAAAGCGCAGCACAAGGACTTATCACCTTGGCCACTTATGGTGTAGGAATGTTAATAGGTTTTTGGGTAGCTGGTAAGATTACCGATGCATATATAGTATCCGAAGGAGCCCATTCCTGGGAAACTATCTGGGTATATCCGGCCAGCTTTGCTTTCTTAGTACTTATTTTCTTTATAGTTACATTTAAAAACGAAACAATTACGTACCAATCCTAGATAGGTGTATACCTTAACCGAAACCAAGTAAACCGACACCATATGAAAGATATTAATAAGAAGCAGCTTTTTTTAGCATCCTGTATTGCCTTGGTGGTAACAGCAATGACCTTTGCCATTAGAGCGGGAATTCTTAGTGAGCTGGGCGTAGCGTTTAACTTGAGCGATACGCAACTGGGATATATTAATGGAATGGCTTTTTGGGGATTCCCGTTAGCGACTATTTTTGGAGGATTATTATATAATAAATTGGGTGCTCGGAAATTAATGGTCCTTGCCTTTATTGCCCATCTCGTAGGACTGATAATGACCATTTTTGCAGGAGGTTTTGTCACACTATTGGTATCCTCCTTTTTAATTGGATTTGCCAACGGCTCCGTAGAGGCGGCATGCAACCCTCTAATTGCGGATATGTATACGAATAACAGGACCACGATGCTGAACAAGTTTCATGTATGGTTTCCAGGAGGAATTGTAATAGGTGCTTTAGTTTCTAAGTTTTTGTCCGATTTTGGTATGGTATGGCAGATTCAAATCGCGGTAATGTTAATACCGACGCTCATTTACGGGTATTTGTTTTTTAAACAAAAATTTCCGGAGAGCCAGCATATCGAAACCAACACATCAACCAATATTAGATCATTGGTATCGGTACTATTTATATTTATAGCTTTCTGTATGACGTTGTCTGCTACTGCTGAACTAGGAGTGCAACAATGGGTAGAAAAAATATTGGGAAGTACTGGGGCACAACCGATGTTGATATTGGCAATGGTAACGGGGATAATGGCTTTAGGCCGCTATTTTGCGGGTCCATTGATACATAAATTAAATCCGGTAGGAGTACTTTGGATGTCCTCTATTATTACAGCTTTTGCCGTATACTCAATGAGTATCGCCGAAGGGCCAATGATTTATGTATCTGCAATATTATTTGCTTTAGGTGTTTGTTATTTCTGGCCCACTACTATTGGTTTTGTCTCGGAGTATTTACCCAAAACCGGGGCTTTGGGAATGTCTTTAGTGGGAGGCGCTGGAATGTTTGCCACGGGTATGTGGCAGCCCGTAATCGGGTCGTGGCTAGATAAGGGACGTGAAGCAGCTTTGGCTTCCGGTGCTACGGCCGAAGCTGCGGAGGTGGTTGCAGGAAGGACTACACTGAGTTATATGGTGTTTTTTCCTTTAGCATTGGTGATATTATATGGAATCCTCTTTCTGATACGTAAAAAAATAGAAACGGGGAGAGTTTCCCAAGTTCGGGAGGAAGTTATGAATTCGTAAAAAATCCTTTAGGAGTGCTTATTGGCGATTCCTTACAACAATTAAAAAATGATATAATTTATGGCAAAGAAGATTAGACTCGGTATCCTTGGTGGAGGTGGTGATTCCTTGATTGGGGTATTGCATAGGGTAGCATCACATATTAATGACAACTATCAAATTGTGGGGGCTGTATTCAATCCTGATTTTGAGGCCAATATGGCTTTTGCAAAGGAAATAGATGTTCCTACGAATCGTATTTATACTGATTTTGATACAATGGTCGATGAGGAGATGAAATTATCACAAGATGAACGGATTCAGGTATGCGCCGTTTTGACCCCAAATTTCCTTCATTTTCCCATGGCTAAGAAGTTATTGGACCATGGTTTTCACGTGATTTGTGAAAAGCCGATGACCACTACCTATGAGGAAGCAAAGCTGCTACAAGCGGCCCAAAAAAAATCAGGATCCGTCTTTGCAGTTACCCATACGTACACGGGCTATCCTATGGTGCGACAGATGCGGGAAATGATAAAGGCGGGTGAGTTGGGGAAAATCCATAAAGTCGATGCGCGGTATTACCAAGGTTGGATCAATACTATTATCCACGATAAGGAAAAGCGCTCCTCTGTTTGGCGATTGGATCCAAAAAAGGCTGGAATTAGTTCGTGCATGGGAGATATTGGCGTTCATGCATTTAATATGGTGGAATATACTACGGGCCTTAAGGTAAAATCCTTACTGGCAGATTTCAACTATTTATACGAGGATAATAAAATGGACGTAGACGGCACCGTGTTGATAAGAATGGGGAATCATATAAAAGGGGTTATTCGCGGTAGTCAGGTCGCTACCGGGGAAGAGAACGGATTGGCCATTACTATTTATGGTGAAAAAGCGGGGTTTCGATGGGAACAGGAACGACCTAATTTCCTTTACAAATTAAGTGATACAGATCCTGTTCAAATCTATAAACCTGGCCATGCTTATAATTCCCAGTTATCATTGGACGGAACTAAATTACCTCCCGGGCATCCTGAAGGAATTTTCGATGCCATGGCCAACATATATTTGGGAACAGCTAGGGCCATTCGAGGGGAAAAGTATAATTCAGGGGAATTTCCCACCATGGTGGATGGCGTACGGGGACTTAATTTTATTGAGGCTACCGTAGAATCCAACAAAAATGGAAACGTCTGGGTAGATATGGATTAAACTAGTACAGGGCAATACGTTGAGTTAAGTATCGCTATTCAAATACCGCTCTGGAACTTTTTCATCTTTAAAAGACTTTCTCAAACTCTTGGCAAACCACGATCATGCTGTCCCTTGGCACACGATTAAAAGGCTCCAGTTCCCGGGTATAATAATCCCAATGTGTTTTTTTCCAATAATCGAGACTTTGGTCGCCTTCGCCTTCGGTTTTGGCGTACGCCTCGTCAATGCTAAAGAAAGGTTTTAGTTTTACCGAGGTAGTTTTCACGATACATTTTGCTTTTCCTTTCCAATCGGTAACCACTACAAAATCTCCAAGTTTGGGAAGTGATTCTTTCCTATACTGAAGACCCAATAGGGAATGCGAAGTTGCTTTCTTTATTCCTTTGGAGACCAATTCTGCACATATATTGGCATCTTTTTCGTTATCGCAAAAATGAACCACTTTAGGGGCGTCCACAAAAGCATCTTCCAGATGCTTGTCCAAATAGTCACCCCACATGTTTCTTGCTGAAGCATTATCCATAAATTAATCTGATTTTAAGAGAATTTACCATTTTTAAATTGTTGTGCCGCATGGTTCGCAGCACGGGCCGTAAACGCCATATAAGTCAAAGAAGGATTTACGCAACTAGACGATGTCATAAAAGCACCATCCGTAACATATACATTGGGAACCGCATGTACCTGATTATTTCTATTCAATACGGATGTCCTAGGGTCCCTGCCCATTCTGGCACCTCCCATCTCATGAATGCCCAAACCGGGACCTGAAGATTCCTCATACGGTTTAATATCTTTAAAACCAGCAGTTTTAAACATATCAACAATCTCCTTTATAATGTCCTTACGCATATTGTACTCATTTTCCTTGAACTCCACATCAAAAGCTAATTGCGGCAGCCCCCATTTGTCTTTTTGGTCTGGACTCAAGGTTACTCTGTTGTCATCATAAGGTAAAAATTCACCAAAACCGGTTACCCCAATGTGCCAACCCTCCGGTTTTAGAATTTGATTTTTTAATTCTTCCCCATAGCTCAATTCGGCTACGGATTCTGTCCAGCTTTGCCTACTTCCCTGACCTTGATAACCAAACCCACGTAAATAGTCTTTGCGTTCTGTTTTTTTATCAAGATTAACAAAGCGAGGAATGTAAAAACCATTGGGCCTCCTTCCCTTATAATATTTATCCAAATGACCGGGAACTTTTGCAGAGGCACCTAATTTGTAATGGTGATCCATAATATTTCTACCTAAGGCATCCGAATCATTTCCCAAACCATTGGGAAAGCGTTTAGACTTTGATTGCAGTAGTATCCCCACCGAAGCCATCGCCGAGGCACAAAGGAAAACCACTTTAGACTTGAACTCCATTTTTTCATGGGTTTCCGTATCTATTACCCTTACCCCGGTAGCTTTCTTACGTGTATCATCATAGATGATTTCATGTACAATGGAATTGGGCCTTAAGGTCATATTACCTGTACGTTCGGCCGCAGGTAAAGTAGATGAATTACTACTGAAATAACCGCCAAAAGGGCAACCCCTCCAACATCGATCTCTGTACTGACAAGGATTTCTTCCTTCAAAATTTCCCGCATTACCCGTAATATGGGCCACCCTTCCAATAGTTAATAAACGTCCATCATCATATTTTTCGGCCATCGTTTTTTTTAGGTCTTTTTCCGAGCATGTTAGTTCCATAGGAGGAAGGAATTTACCATCAGGAAGTTGTTTTAGCCCTAAATTTTCCCCACTTACCCCGATGTATTCCTCTACTTTATCGTACCAGGCGGATATATCCTTGTAACGAACGGGCCAGTCCACTCCATGTCCGTCTTTTTTATTGGCTTCAAAATCAATATCGCTCCAGCGATAACTTTGTCTTCCCCATGTTAAAGAGCGACCGCCTACCTGATAACCCCTAATCCAATCGAAGCGTTTGGTCTCCACGTATGGGTGTTCCAAATCGTTTACAAAAAAATGTTTCACATCCTCTTTTGGGGCCCAGAACAATCTACGTTGTACAGGGTATTTTTTTAGCTCTTCTTTGGAAAGTTCACCTCTAAAGGGATAGTCCCAAGGATCGTTGTTCATCGTTTTGTAATCTTCAATATGTTTTACCATGGGGCCACGTTCAAGGACAAGGGTTTTTAAACCTTGTTCACATAACTCCTTTGCCGCCCAACCACCACTTATTCCGGTTCCAACGACGATGGCATCATATTCAACATTTTGATTCATACATATATTTTTGTTTTAATTCTGCGGTTATTCCTATATTTATAAACTCACCGGTACAATGGATAGAAAAGGAAATTTACCCTTTAAATATAATGTTTAATTCTTAAAATAGAAGTCGACTAATTAATTTGATTTGTACCGTATAGAACAAATACGGTTAAAATAATCTTTAAATGCATTTTAAGTTGCTTCTTAGTCGGTAAAGGTTGGAAAATATAGTTAATCAATTAAAAACAAACGAATGAAAACAATTAAGGGACCCGCGGTCTTTCTGGCACAGTTCGTAGATAATAAAGCTCCTTTCAATTCTTTGGATGGTATGTGCAAGTGGGCTTCCGATCTGGGTTATAAGGGAATTCAAATACCAACGTGGGAGCACTTTTTAATAGATTTGGACAAAGCTTCCGAAAGCCAGACCTATTGCGACGAATTAAAGGGAAAAGTAAATTCCTATGGTTTGGAAATTACGGAACTATCTACCCATTTACAAGGGCAACTGGTTGCCGTACATCCGGCATATGATTTAATGTTCGACAATTTTGCACCGGCTGCGCTAAAGAACAACCCTAAAGAACGTACCCAATGGGCCGTTGAAACAGTTAAAAAAGCTGCCACGGCAAGCAGGAGATTGGGCATAAAGGCACACGCCACCTTTTCTGGATCCTTGCTTTGGCATACGATGCACCCATGGCCTCAGCGCCCTGCGGGTCTAGTGGAAATGGGTTTTGAGGAGTTGGCTAAACGTTGGATGCCCATCTTGAATCATTTTGATGACGAGGGCGTAGATGTCTGTTATGAAATCCACCCTGGGGAAGACCTCCATGATGGGGATACCTTTGAGCGGTTTCTGGAAGCTACAGGGAACCATAAGCGGGTGAATATTTTGTACGACCCCAGTCACTTTGTTTTGCAACAGTTAGATTATATTGAATATATAGACCATTATCATGAATTCATTAAATCCTTCCACGTCAAGGATTCCGAGTTTAATCCCACGGGCAAGAAGGGCGCTTTTGGCGGATACAATGATTGGGGCAATAGAGCGGGGAGATACCGCTCCCTTGGAGATGGACAAATAGATTTTAAGACTATTTTTTCCAAATTAACACAGTATGGATGCGATGTTTGGGCGGTAATGGAATGGGAGTGTTGCATTAAAAGTCCGGAACAAGGGGCAAGGGAAGGCGCCATATTCATTCAAGACCATATTATTGAAGCTACCGAGAAGACGTTTGACGATTTTGCCGGAGCCGAAATCAATAAGGAAGAGTTAAAAAAAATACTAGGACTATAAATAAATTGAATAATGAAAAAGGTACTACAAGTTATATGTATCATGATATTGGCCTTTAGCTGCAAGGGTAAAGGGGAAAAAGAGATCGAAAAAACCTCCGAAGACCTCAAAGAAGTATCCGCTGAGGAAACGAAGCAGGACGAATGGACCGTTTTATTCGATGGTACTTCTTTTGACGGCTGGCACGTATATCCGGATAAGGAAGTTCCGGAAACTTGGCAATTGGAAGACGGTGCCATGATCTTACGCCCCACCGGTGTTAGAAAAGACGGAGAGCGGTTCAATCTTGTTACCGATAAGGAATTCACCAGCTTTGAGCTTTCTTTGGAATGGAAAGTATCAGAGGGCGCCAACAGCGGAATTATGTGGGGAGTCCAAGATAATTTAGAATACCAAGAACCTTACTATACAGGACCAGAGATTCAGGTCTTGGATAACATTTCCCATCCAGATGCAAAGAACGGTACTACACATCGGGCAGGCTCCTTATATGATATGGTGGCACCTTCCAAAGATGTGGTCAAACCTGTTGGCTCATGGAATACCTATGTAATCACCATAAATCATAACACCAATGAAGGCAGTGTTGTCCTGAATGGAGAAAAGATTGTAACATTCCCGGTTAACGGACAGGAATGGGAAGAAATGGTCGCTAAATCCAAGTTTGCGGATTGGGAGGCATTTGGTAAGTTCAAGACGGGAAAAATTGCGTTACAAGATCATGGGGAAAAAATTAGTATTGGCTATCGAAATATTAAAATTAGGGAACTGTAAAATGAAAGGGATATTTTTTTTATGTATACTCATTTGTTCTATGGGCCATGCCCAAACGGAGATCAGTAAGAAGAATGAAACTCGTGAAAGTGCCTCGATAAATAGGGAAAAACCCATGGACCCAGAAGCTACAGAGCTGTATGGACCTGTACCACCTAAGGTAACTCCTTCAATAAACAATGCTCCTCCAAGTGATGCCATTGTATTGTTCAATGGCACAAATATGGATGAATGGGTCATGGCAAAGGACAGTACGATGGCCAATTGGCATCTAAATGATGATGGTAGTATGACAGTTAAGAACAGGGCTGGCGATATACAGACCAAACGTAATTTTGGAAATATACAGTTGCATTTGGAATGGAAATCACCTTCCGAAATCCTAGGGGAAGGACAAAGTAGGGGCAATAGCGGTGTTTTTATTCAAAACAGGTACGAGGTGCAGATATTGGACAATAATAATAATGACACCTATGTAAACGGACAGGTTGGTTCCTTGTACAAACAATCCATTCCCTTGGCAAAAGCTTCCATGCCCTCCGGACAATGGAACACCTATGATATTATATACCATGCCCCGGAGTTCGACGACACTGGAAATAAGACCAGATCGGGTACCATTACCGTTTTACATAACGGTATACTCATTCAAGACCACTATGTAATTAAAGGTAGAACCATGTATATTGGCCTACCTACCAACAAGCCGCATGGTGAAGCGCCCATTCGGCTTCAGGACCATGGAGATAACAGTCGCGTTAGTTACAGGAATATTTGGGTACGCGAATTGGAATGACCCACGGGTTTATATAAAAAGCAGAATCCTTATTTTACTACCTTTGCCAAAATTTAAATATTTTCTATGATTCAATCCATGACAGGATTCGGGAAACACGTTGTTCAACTTCCCACAAAGAAGATCACCATAGAACTTAAATCCCTTAATAGTAAAAGTTTGGATTTAAACGCACGTATCCCATCCGCTTATAGGGATAAGGAGTTACAATTGCGTAAAATGATAGCCAGTTCGTTGGTCCGGGGGAAAATAGATTTTGGCCTGTATGTTGAGATTACCGGAAACGATACACCTTCCAAGGTGAACAAAAATGTGGTCAAGGAATATATGGGCCAGTTAAGCAGTATTGTTGATGGTGACCAGATGAAGTTACTGGAAATGGCCGTTAGATTGCCCGATGCCTTAAAAACAGATCGGGAGGACATAGATGAGGAAGAATACGAAACCATTCGGGAAGTACTAAAATTGGCCTTGAAGGAGATAAATACGTTCAGAAGCGAAGAAGGCGGGGTACTGGAAAAGGATTTTTTAAATCGAATAAAAAATTTAAAGCATTTATTAGATCAGGTGAAACAGATAGATCCGGAAAGAAATGCGACGATCCGCGAACGTTTGGAAAAGGCGGTGGTCGATCTTAAAACGGATGTTGATGCGAACCGTTTTGAGCAGGAACTTATTTATTATTTGGAGAAATATGATATTACCGAGGAGAAAGTACGCCTTGCCAATCATTTGGATTATTTTTCAACAACCATGAATTCCAATGATTCCAATGGAAAAAAACTAGGGTTTATCGCTCAAGAAATAGGAAGGGAAATAAACACGATTGGTTCCAAGGCCAATTATGCCCCTATGCAGCAACTAGTAGTGCAAATGAAGGACGAATTGGAAAAAATAAAGGAACAAATGTTGAACGTATTATAATGGAGGGAGGTAAGCTTATTATCTTTTCGGCACCCTCGGGCAGTGGTAAGACTACTATTGTTCAACATTTGTTGGAACAACCTGAGTTAAATCTAGCTTTTTCAGTTTCTGCCACTTCGAGGCCTAAAAGAGGTGAAGAAAAAGATGGGGAGCATTATTATTTTATAAGCACTTCCAAGTTTAAAAAACATATAAAAAATGATGATTTTTTAGAATGGGAGGAAGTATACCGAGATAATTTCTATGGAACATTGATGAGCGAGGTAGAGCGTTTATGGGCAGAAGGTAAAAATGTTATTTTTGATATTGATGTGGTAGGGGGGTTGCGCATCAAAAAGAAGTATCCGAAAGAGACTTTGGCCGTTTTTGTGAAACCTCCCAGCGTTGATGAATTAAAGATTCGTTTAAAGAAACGCAGTACGGAAAGTGAAGACAAAATAAATATGAGGGTTGCTAAGGCATCCGTTGAAATGGCCACTGCCCCCCAGTTCGACGAGGTTATAAAGAATTATGATTTGGATACCGCTCTAAAGGAATCCCACAAAATGGTGGCCGATTTTGTTGGAGTGGAGGTGAATAAAAGGTAATCGTGAAGCAAGTTGGACTTTATTTTGGCACTTTTAATCCCATTCATATAGGCCATTTGGTGATTGCAAACCATATGGTAGAGTTTTCGGATTTGGATGAGGTTTGGCTTGTGATTACGCCGCAAAGCCCTTTCAAGACCAAGAAAACGCTTTTAAATAACCATCATAGGTATCAAATGGTATATGAAGCTACCCAAGCTTATCCTAAATTAAGGGCCAGTAAAATCGAATTTGATCTTCCCCAACCTAACTACACGATACATACCTTGGCACATCTAAACGAAAGATATGGAAATCAATATATTTTTTCCTTGATCATGGGAGAGGATAACTTAAAAGGCTTCCATAAATGGAAAAACCACGAGACTATACTGGAAAACCATAACATTTACGTATATCCAAGAATCTCCGAGGGACCCATTGAACATCAGTTTAAAGACCACTCGAAAATCCATTACGTAAATGCACCGATAATGGAAATATCCTCAACGTTCATCAGGAATCAACATAAGGCCGGTAAAAATATTAAGGCCCTACTTCCCGATGCTGTATGGAAATATATGGATGAGATGAACTTCTATAGAAATTTACCTAATCAATAAGAATCAATTGTTCTACCCAATGAATAGCGTCTTCTAAATTATGAAAAATACGAGCCGGCTTGTTCAAAAATGGCTGCTCCATCCTGGCGATTCGATCATTTATTTCATCATAAATAACCACTGCATAACCTTTTAGATTAGGGAACATGGCGGTGGATTTATAATGTGAGGTAGGGTCAAAAGAATACGAGTTAACCCTATTCGAAATAAATACAAAAGGGGTCTTGTTTCCATAATAGGACTTGCTTAGTTCAAGCATTTTACCGGCATTTTCAAAAGTCACCGTTACTCCTTCGCTAATTTCGGAAACCACGAAATTTTCATAGAAAAAGAAAGATCCTATGGACAGGTCATGTTTTTTAAGAAGTTTTTTGCCAATGAGTTGTGCCATTCCTAACCTTGTCTATCTTCCTAAGATACAAAATTCCAAGATAAAATTCAATTGATTTACTACGCTTTTCGATGAAAATTCCTTCATCGGCATCTTATGTCTTAAGCCATAACCAATGGGTTTTAATCAGTATTGCCTACTTACTAATCAAGGGGGTCGAAAAGGATTACCTCGTACTCGTAATTTCTGGATTCCCCATCCACTATCACATTTTGCAAAGAAACGGTATAAGATGTGTCCGCGGATATATTCGTTGTTACACCATCAGGGACCCATACAATGGTGCGATCTCCAAATGCATTGTCCAATGTTTCTATGGACAAAGATATGTTCTGGTCATTTTCATCTTTCATAGCAATAGAAGTTGTCGTAAAATCTGCGTTGGCCACCGAGAAGGACCACCTTGGAAAAACGAGGCTATTGGGCGTGTATCCTTGAGGGGGCCAAGCTATAAATTCCGGATTATCGGCGGGTACTGAACCCGCATTGCCAAGAACCCATACGGCGTTGGATCTATCGGTATTCCCAATGCCAATTTCTTGTAACCTTGGCCATAAAAGCCATCTTCTATGACCTACCGGAAAGTTGTTTGCGCCTTGATCCCTGATATAGGCATCGATGGCCTCGGCATTTCTGGAAAGTGCCAACAGGGAGTTTCCCGCTCCTTCACTACCATCTGTTGTAAAACATTTCCATGAATTGGGAGGGAAGTGGTCCAGATTATTATTGGAATTCATCATTAAGGCAGCTTGCTGTGCTTTTGTGCTTTTGGTAGGATTTTCGGCAATGGTATTGTTCAACCCTACTGCTTGCCTGTAATAACTGAGCCGCATTTGTATTTTGTCTTTTGTTTCCTGTGGAATTTCTCCAGGGTTACAGGAGGGTTCATCACCTGTCCAAGGAGAATCGGATGCAGTTGTTGCGGAAGCTACATAGAAATCCTCGTATAATTGTTTTGCGCTTAGTCTCGCCGTATTGTTTGTTGGGGTAGGATTTTCATCTACGCCCTGTTCTTCTTGTTGAGGATTCCCGTTATCCGTAGTATCGGAAGAATCATCACTACATGAACCCAATAAAATGGGTAAGATGAACAAGACTATTGAAAAAGATCGAGATACTTTAAATAAAATATGCATATTAGGGGTAGTTTATGGTGTACTACACTTAACGCAAGAATTAAAAAGGACGTATACCTTTTTCGATGAACTGCATATTTCGCAAAGAAACTTCAAGTATAAAACAAAATGGGGAATGTAAGCCCAGATCAAACCACAGGTACATTGGCATTCTGGTCATAGGTTTCCAACAAATTCATGGTAGCGACCAATAAATCCTTGGTTTCTAAAAGAAGGCTAAAATAAAGAGCGGTATTTTTTGGGCTGGATTCGTCGGCTCTCGTTCGGGCCACCTGCTTTTGAATTTTTTCATCCACTTTGCCGAATAATTCCTGCTTTTGCATAATAAGTGGTGTAAGTCTTGAGAAGTCCTTACTATCAAAAATCTTTTTAATCTCAGAAAAAAGGTCCTCCATATATTGATCGGTTTCCTTTAAATCCTTAATCTGATTAAAACGTAGTTTTTTATGATTGTTATTTACATGTTTGTGGCCTGCTTTTGAAATATATTCCAAGGACTGTGTCATATCCTGCAAATAACTTAAAGCGGTAATATAAAAGTTACTGGTTCCCACACTGGACTCGTCCAGGTTTTTAATAAAATAAAAAATATTGTTCCGAAGCTCTTCAACCTCGTTGTCCAATTGCCGGATTCCTTTTTTACTTTTCTTGAGGATTTCCATATCATGTTTGGCAAGACCATCTATACTCAGTGTATAAATTTTATTTGCACGATCAATGGCCAGGGAAATATTGGATGCACTTTCTTCAATGAGTCCAATAATGGATTTGCTTTCCGCTTTTTGTAACCTTTCCTCTCGTTTATTTTCCTTTACTTTCTTGTTGTGTGATAGATAATTTCTACCTATGAGTAGGAAAGCAATGACCAATAGAACCAGTATGGCAATAAAACCACCCAAGTGAATCGCATATGCAATAATGGCCGCCGCCGTAAAAGCGCTAATGGCCGTGAAAAACCATCCACCAACCACGTTTAGTACACCTGCCACCCTATAAACAGCACTTTCCGGTCCCCATGCCCTATCGGCCAACGAGGTCCCCATGGCCACCATAAAAGTGACGTAAGTTGTTGATAAAGGTAACTTCATGGAAGTCGCTATGGAAATAAGAACACTAGCTACCATCAAGTTAACGGATGCCCTTACCAAATCAAATGCAGGTAAGTCCTGAACGCGACTTTTGGGAATGTAGACATAAGGCTTTTCAAACCTCGAATCTATTTTTTTTCGAATTCCAAGGGGTACTATTCCGACTAAATTTTCCGAAGCCCTAATGGATAATTTGACGATTTGGCGTGATAGGAAATTCGGTTGAAACCGTTCTTCCCCTTCATCTTGCCTTGAAAGATCTACGCTGGTCTTTACCACGTTTTTTGCTTTGGAGGAAAACCATAAGGTAATCACCATAATCACTCCGGATAAAAGCAATAATAGCGTAGGAGTGCGAACGGCCGCGGTTAAACCTTCCATGGTATAGTCTGCCGCCAGAACCCCAGAGTTTTGCCAGGCTTCAAAGGATTGTAAAGCCGCAATGGGAACTCCAATAAAATTTACCAAGTCGTTCCCGGCGAATGCCATTGCTAGGGCGAAGGTGCCTAGGATAATGATTATTTTATAAATGTTCCATTTAAAAATGGAAGTAAACATCAGGGAAATAAGAGTCCAAACCACAAAATTACCCATAAGAAACAACTCTGGGTTAAGTGCAATAAACTCATTTACCGGACCACTTAAAATAGCAGCGCTTTTTAATCCTTTTACAATAATAAAATAGATAATTCCCGTAATCGCCAAGCCTCCAAAAATGGCGCCTACCCACTTGGGTTTTTCATTAAATTTAAATGAAATGAGGACTCTTGAGACAAATTGAATTAACGCACCAATGGTGAAAGCGACTACAACGGAGAGTAAAATACCGAAAATGATCTGGGTCGCTTTTTCCGTATTGATATAATTAGCTAATTCTGCAAAACCCCCTCCTGTATCCGCAATCTTCAATAGGGATATAGCTACGGCCGCCCCCAATAATTCAAATACAATGGAAACCGTTGTAGATGTCGGCATCCCTAAAGTGTTAAAGAAATCCAACAATAGGATATCGGTGATCATAACGGCCATAAAAATGACCATTATCTCGGCAAATACAAATTCACTCGGGTTAAAAATTCCTTTACGGGCCACCTCCATCATACCGCTAGAGGACATAGCTCCCATGGCTATCCCCAAACTGGCTATGATCATTATGGTCTTAAAGGAAATGGCCTTGGACCCTATGGCGGAATTTAAGAAGTTTACCGCATCGTTACTTACACCAACTACTAAATCCGTAATCGCAAGGATTGCCAATGCGACGATCATAAAAACATAAATATTTTCCCCCATTCAGTAAGTCGTAAAAAACAAAAATGCCATTATAATTTTTTTTGCAAGTTAAGATAAGGTTATCAAACCTAAACAACCTAATTATTATAAAACTTCAAAAGTATGGTTTCTTGCTGATTTTGCCGATGAAGGGCATAGGAAATCATTTATATTTGCGCTAAAATTTTAATCTTATGAACTGGGAGCAACTTCTTTCCCTTAAGCGCTTTGGCGATACCCATAAAAGACTGCGAAAAGAACAGGATGAGACCCGCTTGGGTTTTGAGGTGGATTATGATCGTGTTATTTTTTCGTCCGCCTTTAGAAGTTTGCAGGATAAGACCCAAGTAATTCCGTTGTCCAAAACCGACTTTGTGCATACTAGGTTAACCCATAGCTTGGAGGTTTCCGTTGTTGGCCGTAGCCTGGGTAGGATAGTTGGGCGAAAATTGCTTCAAAAGCATCCCCATCTTCAGGAAATCCATGGATATAAGTTTAATGATTTTGGTGCTATTGTGGCAGCGGCGGCACTGGCCCATGACATCGGAAATCCACCATTTGGTCATAGCGGTGAAAAAGCGATCGGGGAATACTTCAAAACCGGCGAAGGAAAAAAATACCAATCAGTATTACTAAAGAAAGAGTATCAGGATTTAATCGATTTTGAAGGTAATGCCAATGGTTTTAAACTGTTAACGGAATCCAAGGAAGGGGTAGTCGGCGGATTGCGGTTAAGCTACGCTACCTTAGGTGCTTTTATGAAATACCCTAAGGAATCCATCCCTAAAAAACCTACAGCTCATATAGCCGATAAAAAGTTTGGGTTTTTTCAGTCCGAAAAAACATTTTTTACCATTATAGCCGAGGAATTGGGACTCATTCAAACACGTAAAGGAGGTGATATCGGTTTTTCTAGACACCCGCTTACGTACCTTGTCGAGGCGGCCGACGATATTTGCTATACCATTATTGACTTTGAAGATGGTATAAATTTGGGGCTCATATCCGAAGATTTTGCCTTAGAATACCTTATAAAATTGGTAAAGGACAGCATCAACACCAAGAAATACAATGCCATGATCTATATGGAAGACCGCTTAAGCTACCTTAGGGCATTGGCCATTAATACATTGATCATGGATGCAGTCGATGTTTTCATAAAAAATGAAACCTCTATTTTGGAAGGAAGCTTTGAAGTTTCATTAATGGATAAAAGTAAATACAAGGCACAGATAAGCGATATTATTCAGTTAAGTATAGATAAAATATACCAATCCCAGGAGGTGATCGAAAAGGAAATAGCGGGATATAAAATTATTTCCGATATTCTTAGCGTATACACAGGAGCGCTTATTCGTAAAAAAGAAGGAAAAGCCTCTAACTATGACCATCTTATGATCAGAACCTTACCAGGTTTTTATCAAAGAACAGAGGTGTCCCTATATACAATATTGCTGAATACCTGCTGTTACGTGGCCAGTTTATCCGATAGTGCGGCCGTACATATGCACAATAAGATTATGGGTAAGCAACTTTAAAAGCGGTAGGCAAGCCCTACCCCCAAGAGTTGCTTAAATTGTATTCGTGGTGTTCCAGGTTGGATGATGGTACCGTCTTCCGCAATTTCCTCATCGAACCTAATATCATCATCGAAAATCATATGAGCCCCAATAGTGGCATTTACATACTCGTTTACCGTAAGGTTCAGAATCAATTCCCAATCTATATCAATGTTTCCGAAACTTCTTAAATAGTCCGTATACAGGCTTATTCTATGTTGAAGTATCATATTTGTATATAACTGGGTTTCCCAGGTGTTGGTAATTAAAAAACCGAATTCCATAAAAACTTTGTCCCCTTGCTGTAGGATATTTCCATCTGTATCCAGAACGGCGGCATTTACTCCAAACGCACCTTGATCTGCCAAATCCTGATTCAACACAAAAGTGGCTTTTTGTGTCACTGGGGAAATATATAAGTCGAACTTTTGGTCCTCATCGATATACGAAGTTCCCGCTCCCAAAAATAGATATCCCGGAGCCATAAAACTAGAAATTAGGTTGGTTCTGTCCGTATCCTGAAAACCATCCGCAAATTGGGTGTTAAAATTAAGTTTTATGGAGTAATACCAGTTACTTAACGTATCCTTTCGATATCCAACGGTAGAAGTCAACCGTATAGCATCATCCGTTTTTTGAAGTTTACGGCCTTCTTGGGCATTTAAACCATATCTAAGATCCAAATTATTGTCCCATTGGAAATGCCTAAATTTATAATTGCGTACAAATTTCGCATTGCCCAATGTTGAGATCGAATTGTTACCGCCTGCATTCCAGTTTACAAACGCCACTTCGCTAAGGTTTACTCCAAGTGTGTTCTCTTTTTTCCAAAAGCCGGGAGGCCTGTATTTTTTATAGACCTTAATTGCCGGGTTGAGTTTTTTAAGTTGTGTTATGGGGCTTGTTAGATATACACTTCTAGGAATACTTTTTATCTTGGGTTGTTCAGGCCTTATCATAATGCTGTCCAATATAACCGAATCCCTTTTTTGAGCTACGGGGACCTCGTCTTGGGCCCAGCCCCCTTGTAAACTAAAAACCAAGAGAAAAATTAATATGGGTGTCCTAAACATTTTAATTGGCATTGAGAATTTTTTCTATGTGCTTCTTTACGGATAACATATCGATTTGCACTTTTTGGTGAAGTTCTTTTACCGTTCCATGTGCCACAAAAACATCATCAATACCAAGGATATGTATTTTTTTTAAGCAACCGGAAGCGTTGGCAAATTCTATGATAGCACTGCCAAAACCTCCAATTTTACAACCGTCCTCTACCGTAATAATTTGATCATATGAATCAAAAATTCGCAAAAGAGCGTTTGTATCCAAGGGTTTTACAAAACGCATATTGTAATGACCTATTTCTTTGGGATGATTTAACCCGTTAATTAGTTCGGCAATCATATTACCGATATGGCCAATGGTAAGCAAGGCAATTTTACTACCTTTTTTTAATTCCTGTGATTTACCTATTTCAATGGTTTTAAAGGGCAATTTCCAATCTTTGGTTACCCCTCTACCTCTAGGGTACCTTATTGCAATGGGGTTTGATAGGCCCAATTGGGCGGTATACATTATATTCCGTAGCTCTAACTCGTTCATAGGTGCAAAAATGATGAGGTTGGGAATACATCGTAAATAGGCCATGTCATATGCCCCATGATGTGTTGCTCCGTCCTGACCTACCAATCCGGAACGATCCAAGCAAAAGATTACCGGTAAATTCTGAAGTGCCACGTCATGGATCACCTGGTCATAAGCACGTTGTAAAAAGGTGGAGTAGATAGTACAAAATGGAATCAAGTTTTGAGTAGCCATTCCAGCGGCCATGGTAACGGCATGCTGTTCGGCAATACCGACATCAAAAGCACGATCTGGAATTTCCCGCATCATATATTTTAAGGAGCTTCCTGTAGGCATAGCGGGAGTGATACCAATTATTTTTTCGTTTTTTCCTGCCAATTCAACAAGGGTATGTCCAAATACATCCTGGTATTTTGGTATTTCATTAGGGTTGTTCTTGGGTATAAGGTCCCCTGTACGTTTGTCGAATTTTCCTGGGGCATGATAAGCCACTTGATTTTCCTCTGCCTTTTTAAGCCCCTTTCCCTTGGTCGTGATTACGTGAAGGAATTTAGGACCTTTAACGGACTTTAGGCGTTTCAACTCAGCAAATAAGGCATGAAGATCATGCCCATCGATGGGTCCCGTATAATTAAAGTTTAGGCATTCAAAAATATTTTCGTCCTTGGCCGTTCCTTTTTTCACATTGGTCAGGTACTTTTTTAGGGCACCTACACTTGGATCTATTCCGATAGCGTTATCGTTAAGGATAATTAGTATGTTGGCATCCGTAACCCCGGCATGGTTCAATCCTTCGAAGGCCATACCACTAGCTATGGAAGCATCACCGATAACCGCGATATGATGTTTCTCAAAATCTCCTTTGATATGTGAGGCGATCGCCATACCCAATATGGCCGATATGGACGTGGAGCTATGACCTGTACCAAAATCATCATAACTACTTTCACTTCGTTTTGGAAAACCGCTTATACCGTTCAGTTGTCTATTGGTTTCAAAAACTGCTTTTCTTCCTGTAAGTATTTTATGCCCATATGCCTGGTGACCCACGTCCCAAATTAATTTATCGTGCGGTGTATTGAATATATAATGAAGGGCTATGGTAAGTTCTACCACTCCCAAGCTAGCTCCTAAATGTCCCTCTTTAGTGGCGACAATATCGATTATAAAATTTCGAAGCTCCCGGGCAAGTTGCGGCAGTTCGCTTGGAGTTAACTTGCGAATATCGGCAGGGTATTCAATTTTGTTTAGTAGCACCATGATAGGAAACAAATGTACGTTAAATTCACTTTTTCATAATCGATATGTCCCGTTCTAAAATTGTATTTTTGATTTTGTGGATTTGAAGTTAGACGACGCTTACTTTATGAAAAAAGCCTTGCAAGAGGCGGAAGCCGCTTTTGAAAAGCGAGAAGTTCCCATTGGTGCCATAATTACCGTTCAAGACCGTATAATTGCAAGGGCCCATAATTTAACAGAGCAGTTAAACGATGTTACTGCCCACGCAGAGATGCAAGCTATCACGGCAGCCGCTAATTTTTTAGGGGGCAAATATCTTTTGAATTGTACGCTCTATGTTACTTTGGAGCCTTGCCAGATGTGTGCAGGAGCTTTGTATTGGAGCCAGATACACAAAATAGTCTATGCTGCCAAAGACCCGGAAAGAGGTTTTGGGGCTATGGGAACAAAATTACATCCCAAAACAAAAATTGTTGCAGGTGTTTTGGAACAAGAAGCCGCTGAACTCTTACAACGTTTTTTTCTTTTAAAACGAAATCTAAAGTGATCGTATAAAAAAACCTTAGCGATAGCTAAGGTTTGGTAGTTTAATCAAAATAAGATATACGTATCAGATTACTTGCACTTGCGCAGCAACCACTCCCTTTCTTCCCTCTTCTTCTTGGTACTCTACTTTGTCTCCTTCGTTCAGCTCAATGCCATTTAAAGCGGTAGCGTGAACAAAGATGTCTTTTCCGGTGTCGTCGTTGGTAATGAATCCATATCCCTTGGATCCATTGAAAAATTTTACTGTTCCAGTCATTCAATTAAAATTAAAAATAAATAAGTGTTTGATACACTAAGTTAATTTTTTTTGATTAGACAAAATTAAATCACGGATTAAATCTTATAAAAATTACTGATTTTTAGGATTTTCATCTTTTCCCGCCCTCATTTTTTTTATGTTTTCATCGGTAAGCATATAATCTTTTACTTTTTTGCCCTTACTTTCCTTTATCAGGAACATCGGCATTGCAATAAAGAAGAGACCTAAAGTGCCAAAACCTATACATTTATGGGCTAGGGGGAGATTATTTTCCTTAAGGGTGAATCCATAAATAATGGACCCTATAGAAATAATGACTATCACCAAGATGAGATATCTTGTTTTCATAAAACTTGTTTATCGTGTAAAATTAATCAACTTTCTTCTGTAGGCCGTCAATAATTTGGATTTTGAAACAAATCCATGGTACTTCCCATTTTTTATAACGGGAAGGTTCCAGGCTCCGCTATCTTGAAATTTTTGCATTACTTTTTGCATCGTGTCCGTTTCATAAAAGATATATTCGGGAGCATTATGCATAAATGTTTCAATACGTGTATTTTCATATAGGGACGTATCAAACATAAATTCCCGGATATCATCCAATAAAATAATTCCAACAAGGGCTTCATCATCATCGATTACAGGAAATATATTCCTTGAAGATTTTGCTACGGAACCATGGAGCATTTCTCCTAGGTTCATGGTTGGATGTACCGTTTTAAAATTCTGCTCTATGACATCGTCCAATTGCATTAAAGTCAATACGGTTTGGTCCTTGTTATGTGTCAATAAAGCCCCTATTCGAGATAATTCCCTGGTGTAAATGGTGTAATCCACGGCGTTTTTGGTAATTAAATAGGAAATGGCGGCCGTAATCATCAATGGCACAAAAAGTTCATAGCCTCCCGTGATTTCAGCAATTAAAAATATTGCCGTGAGCGGGGCATGGATTACACCAGATATAAGTCCGGCCATACCTATCAAAGTGAAATTGCTCTCGGAAACCTCAAAACCTAATCCAAGGTTGTTGATTACCTTAGCCAGGACATTGCCCAAAGCGCTGCCCATGACCATGGTAGGGATAAATATACCACCAGCGCCACCGGCTGCAAAAGTTGTGGTCATGGCCACAGCCTTAAAAATGGTAATACCAAAAAGTAAGGCTATGACCACCCATATACTATCCAGGTACCCATCAAATGGGGTTTTCCCTAAAGCGGCTATATGGTTTCCTTCCAATAAACTATTAATGAACCCAAACCCTTCACCATAAAGAGGTGGAATAAAATATAGCATCGTTCCTATGGCCATACCACCTACCAAGAGTTTGTATTTAGGACTTTTGAACCGTTTAAAGAAAGCTAGGATGGCGAAATACATTTTAGTGAAGTAGATGGAAGCTATGGCGGTACCAACACCTAATAGGACGTAAAATAGGGTGTCCAATACTTCAAACTCGTCCGAGATATTAAAGCTGAAAAGCGTTTCGTTTCCAAGGAAAAAATAAGAAGTAAGCACTCCCGAAACCGAGGCCAGTAATAAGGGAAGCACGGATAACATGGTAAGATCCAAGCTAAACACTTCTACGGCAAAAATAATAGCGGCAATCGGTGATTGAAAAATAGAAGCAATGGCACCTGCCGAGGCACATGCAATCAGCAACGAACGTGTTTTGGCATCGATGTGAAATAGTCGTCCAAAATTGGAACTTATAGCCGCACCCGATGCCACAGCGGGTCCCAAAAGTCCAACGGAACCACCAAAACCTACGGTCAACGGTGCGGTAATCAAAGGGGTATATATTTTTTTTATAAGGATAACACCTTTATTTTTAGATAGGGCATAAAGGATAGATGATACGGCATGTTCCAGGGGTTCTTTATATACGTACTTTACATAAAGAAAGACAAAGGTAAGACCAACTATAGGCAGTATAAAGTACAATTGATTCTCGGAAAAAATGATGCCCTTTTCCAACAAAGCGCGGATAAAGTAGGTGATATTTTTTAGGGTAACCGAAGCCAATCCTGCGAACAGACCCACAATTACACTTAAAACTTGGGTAAAAGTTTTATTGGAAATATGTTTATATCGCCATCGTATAAAATTGGCGAGAATATTTTTCTTTTGGGAAGGCATACCTGCTCTTATGACCCTAAAAGTATTAAAAAAATCCCGCTCATTGGCGGAATGGTTTTTAAGATTGTAGGTCTATCTTTAAATTTAATTCCTTTAACTGGCCCTCATCAATAGGGGCAGGAGCATCTATCATGACATCCCGACCACTATTGTTTTTTGGGAAAGCGATAAAATCTCTAATCGTTTCCTGTCCGCCAAGCAAAGAAACCAATCGATCCAATCCAAAGGCAATTCCTCCATGGGGTGGTGCTCCGTATTGGAAGGCATCCATTAAAAAACCAAACTGTGCATTGGCTTCCTCTGGCGAAAAGCCCAAATGTCTAAACATTGTAGCTTGCACTTCTTTATCATGGATACGAATAGAGCCCCCACCGATCTCGTTCCCATTAAGTACCAGGTCGTAGGCGTTGGCCCTTACTTCTCCCGGGGTGGTATCCAAAAGTTCCAATTGCCCGGGTTTTGGAGAGGTAAAGGGGTGGTGCATGGCGTGATAGTTTCCAGTTTCCCCATCCAGTTCCAACAAAGGAAAATCCACCACCCATAAAGGAGCGAATTCATCTGGTTTTCTTAATCCCAAGCGTTCCGCTATTTCCATGCGAAGTGCACTTAACTGTGCCCTTGTTGTATTGGTATTACCAGAGAGTATGCAAATTAGGTCCCCAGGTTTGGCATTGGTTGTTTGGGCCCACTGCGCTAAATCTTCTTGGTCATAGAATTTATCAACGGAGGACTTAAAAGTACCGTCTTCATTACATTTTACATAGACCATCCCCTTGGCCCCGACCTGCGGTCTTCTTACCCAATCCACAAGTGCATCTATTTCTTTTCTTGTATAGGAAGCACCGTTGGGAATAGCTATTCCCACGACCAGTTCAGCAGAATTAAAAACATTGAAATCCCTATGTTGTGCAATTGCATTTAATTCACCGAACTCCATACCAAAACGGATATCAGGTTTGTCATTGCCGAATCTTTTCATGGCTTCATCAAAAGTTATCCTAGGGAACTTATCTATGTTTACCCCATTGATCTCTTTTAATAAATGTTTGGTAAGGCCCTCAAAAACGTCTAAAATATCCTCTTGTTCCACAAAGGCCATTTCACAATCTATTTGTGTAAACTCCGGTTGACGGTCTGCCCTAAGGTCCTCGTCCCTAAAACATTTTACGATTTGGAAATACTTGTCCATACCGCCGATCATCAATAATTGTTTAAAGGTTTGCGGGGATTGTGGTAAAGCGTAGAACTGCCCTTCGTTCATACGACTAGGTACTACAAAGTCACGTGCGCCTTCAGGGGTCGACTTTATTAGATATGGCGTTTCTACCTCTATAAACCCTTTGTCCGAGAGGTATTTACGGACCTCCATAGCTACCTTGTGCCTAAAGATTAAATTATCCTTTACCGGATTTCTTCTAATATCCAGGTATCGATATTTCATTCTAATGTCCTCTCCACCGTCAGTTTCGTCCTCTATGGTAAAAGGGGGTAACAGGGCTTTATTCAGGATTTGAAGTTCAGTTACCAGCACTTCAATTTCTCCAGTTGGGAGATTAGGGTTTTTGGAAGCCCGTTCTATTACGGTTCCTTGGACTTGGATAACAAATTCTCTCCCCAAAGACCTCGCCTGCTCCAATAGTTCCTTTGAAGAACGTTCTTCATCGAAAATCAACTGAACGATCCCATAACGATCCCTGAGATCTACCCAGACCACAAAACCTTTATCCCTTGTTTTCTGCACCCACCCGGAAAGGGTAACAGTTGTATCGATGTGCGATGACCTAAGTTCACCGCAATTATGGCTTCTGTACATATGTAATTTTGTATGGTAGCGGCAAATTTAAGAAGTATTAAAGGAGATACTGTGGTTTGGGCCATACTTTTTTACCTATCGATGGTCTATTGGAAATTTTCTACCCTTCTTTTCAAAAACCCTTGACATACCCAAAAAGCGATGTTTGGCCTACCAATGGATTTTGATCTGTACTTAGAGTTTGGATAAAGCCCATAAATTAATCGATTAACGGGAAAGGAGGTTTATCTTCAATAGCATTTATTTAGAAAATGATAATTTTAAGTATTTGAAAAACAATGTTTTGCGAGTTTAATGTAAAGTTAATGTAAATTAATTGTTACATAAATATTGATTTATCGTAAAATAAATGTACATTTGTAACGTTAATGTAAATGAATATCCATTAAATCCCAAATACAATGAAAACAGTTACAACCTTATTCGTCTTTATATTTTCTATCGCCATATATGCACAAGACCATAAACCCACTTTTGAAAAAGAGGGTGACATGGTAAAGGCCACGTATTTTCATGAAGATGGTAAAATAGCCCAAACAGGCTATTTATTGAATAATAAGCTACATGGAAAATGGAAGATGTACAACGTGGAAGGCAAGAAAATTGCGATGGGAGAATACGCGGAAGGCAAAAAAATTGGAAAATGGTTCTTTTGGCAAGGAGATGCCTTAAAAGAAGTAGATTATTTAGATAGTAAAATAGCTAATGTAATTACATGGGATAACTCTACACCGGTAGTGGTAAATAAATAAGGAGTTGTTCAGAAAATAAAAAGGCCCGACGGTTTACCGTCGGGCCTTTTTATTTTTTATGATCAGGCTGCTATATCAATAATCTTTTTCTTGTCCTTTTCAACTTTCCCACTTCCTTTTAAACGCAATTTTATACGGTAGATGATATTGAACAGTACCGGTACAATAATCAGTGTAAGGAAGGTGGCGACGATGAGTCCAAAGATAACGGTCCACGCCAAAGGTCCCCAAAATATTACATTGTCCCCACCAACATAGACTTGTGGGTCAAAACGCCCAAAAAGTGTTACGAAGTTGATATTTAATCCTGTAGCTAAGGGAATCAATCCCAAAACAGTGGTTATTGCGGTAAGTATTACCGGACGCAACCTAGCCTTACCACTCTTTATAATGGTTTCCGTTACTTGTTCTCGACTCAATAGCTCATCATCGGGAATACCTAGGGTAACTTTTTTACGGTCTATCAAAATTTGTGTATAATCCAATAACACCACGCCATTGTTTACCACAATTCCTGCCAGGGAAATAATGCCCATCATGGTCATCATAATAACAAAAGGCCAACCCGTGGCAACTAATCCTCCAAATACCCCAATAAAGCTTAAGAAAATAGCCGTCATGATAATGGCAGGTTTTGAAATACCTCCAAATTGAAAGATTAGAATCAGCATAATTAACCCAAGGCCCGAAAAGAAAGCTCCCATCAGAAACGCTTGTTGCTTTGCCTGTTCTTCCAATTCTCCGGTATAATCTATTTTTACTCCTAAGGGCAAGCCTTTAAAGCCTTCCATTTCTTTCTTTATTTGGTCAACGATAATGGTTGCGTTGCCCCCTGGTTTTAAACCTGAATATACAGTAACTACGCGTTCCCCATTTATATGTTTGATCGCATTGAAGGAAGAAGTGTTTTTTCTGGTAGCCACTGCTGAGATCGGAATTTCCTTGATTTGCCCAGTTGCTTGGTCCCTAAAAATGATGTTTTGATTAAAGAGTGCACTGGTATTATATCGTAAATCTTCATTGAATCGAACATTTATGTCATAATCTTCACCATCTTTTTTGTAAACGCCCGCTTTGTCCCCAAATAACGACCTTCGCAGTTGCTGGCCTACTTGGCCTACGGATACCCCAAGTTCGCCTGCCTTTTGGCGATCAACAGTAACTTGCATCCCAGGATTTCCTTTATTTACATCTACTTTAAGGCCTTCCATCCCATCGATACTTTTAGAATTGATGTAATTCTTCATGCGTTCTGCAACACTGATGAGGGTATCATAATTTTTTCCGATAAGCTCAACATTCACCGGATATCCCGCCGGGGGCCCTACGGCATCTTTCTCTACCGAAATCGTAACCCCTGGATACACATCTGCCAGGCTATTCTGAATACGAAGCCGTAACTTTTCGGTATCCATACCTTCCCTGAACTTAAATTCCTCCATGGACAGTGTTATCTTCCCGCGATGTGGCATCTCAGCAGCGGAACCTGCCTCGGTAAATGGGTTTTCTGCCCCCCTTCCAACTTGCGATACCCCGGTATCTACCAAAAGATTCCTGCCATCCCTATAGTACTGCCCGTCTTTAATAATCTCATACACCCTTTCCTCAATGGCCTTGGTGAGTTTGTTGGTTTTGTCAATATCCGTTCCCTGTGGGTATTCTATATACACATAGATTTCCTTGGGAGTATTGTCCGGGAAGAACTCCAATTTGGTGCGCTGGCTCCCTACCGAGGCACCAAAAGAACCAAATGCGGCAATTAGCAAAAGTATGGTGACACCAAAATACCAATACACATTTCTTCCGCGTAGTGCATGTGTCAACCGTCTTTCATACCAGTTCTCCAATCGGACCAAACTGTTTTTTTGAAAGCGGGTTGCCCATGGCTTTAAGAAGTACTTATAGAGCCAGAACAGACCAGCGACAACAATCATTAACGTACCCAAACCACGAACGGGACCTCCCACTAAAAAGATGAATAGGCCAAAGCCGCCCAATAGTAGGCTAAGTCGTATCAATTGTCTTCGAGTTAGTGTTTTCTCACCGAGTTCCATAAACTGTGAGACCAACATAGAGTTCATAAAAATAGCCACGAACAAGGAAGAACCCAGTACCACGGAAAGTGTTATGGGGAAATAGATCATGAATTCTCCCATTATCCCAGGCCACATACCAAGTGGAACGAAAGCGGCCACTGTTGTAGCGGTAGAAATAATAATGGGAATAGCGATCTCACCGATCCCTTTTTTGGCTGCTTCCCTCCGGGACATCCCTTCCTGTTCCATTAGTCGATACACGTTTTCGACCACTACAACTCCATTATCCACCAACATACCTAGACCCATGATCAAACCAAACAAGATCATGGTGTTGAGCGTGTAACCCAACGCGGAGAGTATCATAAAGGACATAAACATGGACATAGGGATTGCAAAACCTACAAACAGTGCGTTTCGGAATCCCAGAAAGAACATCAATACCGTTACGACCAAAATAATCCCAAAAATGATGTTGTTCACTAGATCATCGACTTGGCTCAAGGTAGTACTGCTGCTATCGTTTGCAAAGCTAACCTCCAAGTCTTCGGGGAGGTAGGATTGTTGTGCCTTTGCAACGATTTCCCTGATTTTCTTGGTGGCCTGAACCTCATTCTTACCTGAACGTTTTTTAATATCCAACATGACCACACTTTCTCCCATTTCCCGAGCATAGGTGTTCTTGTCTTCTTCTTCGAATGTAATCTGGGCAATGTCCTTTAAATATATTGCACCGTTTTCTGACTTCACCACAAAGTTATTGAGTTCGGAAGGCTTTTCGATTTCCCCGGTAATACGGATCGTTCTTCGTTGCCCACTTGTAATCAGGTTACCTGCGGACAAGGTCATATTACCATTTGCAATGGATTGGATGATATCATCAAAATTTACTTTGGCCGCCATCATTTTATTGATGTCCACGGCTACTTCCACCTCTTTATCCTGTGCGCCCCTGATATCCACCTGTTTTATTTCTTCCAGGTTTTCAATTTCATCTTCAAGGTCTTCTGCAAATTCCTTTAGCTTTTCTATTGGGTAATCTCCCGTTAGGTTTACGTTTAAAATGGGAAAAGACTCCGCTAAATTAAGGTCAAATACATTCGGTTCTACCTTGGCACCATTAAAAATAGGCCAGTCCTCACCAGCCTTTTCACCATCGACTTCATCTTTCACCTCCTGTTTTGCCGCTTCGACCGTAATGCTCTCATCAAATTCAACGACCACCATGGAGTAATCCTCTTGGGAAGTGGATGTCATCTCTACAAAATTACTCACGTTCTTGAGGCGTTCCTCAAGAGGGTCCGTAATCAACCGTTCCATATCCTCGGCGGTATTACCGGGATAAATGGTGCTCACATAGATTTTAGTTTCAACCGCTTCTGGAAACTCCTCTCGGGGCATGGCAAAGTAGGACGAAATACCAATAAACAAGAAGATGGCAATCATCACATAGATTACGGAGGGGTTATCAATGGCCCAAGAAGAAAGTTTAAACTCTTTATCTGCGTTTTTTTTTGCTTTTTCCATGATTTGGTTTATTTATTTGCAGTTTTCAGTTCATCAAAAACCTTTACCTGTTGATTATCGCGCACACTTCGCGCACCCTCAACAATAATGTTATTGCCAGGAACTATACCTGAAATGACCTCAACATAATCCCCTTGGGTTTTACCGGTTTCAATAATAGCCCTTTTGGCGGTCGCTTGTGATCGGGAATCATCGAGATCGGCCAAAAACACATATTGATTACCCACCGCATTTTCAGATACCACACTTTGCGGAATTAATATCGCTTCTTCATTGGTGTAGTCATTGATTTTGGCAATTACGGTAAGGTTTGGTTTTATACGCCCTTCTTTGTTGGGAACTGGTATTTCTACCTTGAAGGATCGGTTACCCGGATTAATGAAATTACCGGTTTGCCTTACTTTTGAGGTAACAGTTTCTCCTAAAACGGGAAAATATACTTCAACTTTTTTGCCTGCGGTAACATTCGGTAAATGCCGCTCGGGCACCTCGACTTCTACATACATATTTTTAAGGTTTACGATTCTAAAAACCTCGGACCCGGAACCTGGGGACACTACCGTACCTTGGTCTTTGATGACGTCATCTATAATACCGGAAAAGGGAGCCCTAATGGATGACTTTGCCAATTGGCTCTTTAATTGTTTGACCGAATTGTCCTGCCCTTCATAGGAAGCTTTTGCTTGAAGGTATTCTATTTCTGATCCAATTTTCTGATCCCATAGTCTTTTTTGGCGCTCAAAAGTAGTTTTGGCCAATGCTGTTTGCGTTTCCAACTGAGCCAGTTGACTACCAATACCGCCATCATCTATTGTGGCCAACAATTGCCCTTTACGAACCCGTTGACCTTCTTTTACATAGACCCGCAACAACGTACCCGCCATTTCGGGATAGATCAGTACATTTTGTTTGGTCATTACATCGCCCTGAAGCTCCAAGAAATGATCGAACTTTTGAACTTTGGCCTTAAAGGTGGACACTAGTGGCAATTTTTCATTTTTGTCAATGGATGCTATCGCGGAATCCAACAATTTTATTTCGTCTTCAAGCTTTTTTTGCTGTTCGGATATGTCACTTTTTTTTGACCTTAAAGCTTCTAAATTTCCATCGGAAATAAGGCTTTCCACAGATTTCTGCCCATCATTTCCGCAAGAGGAAACCATGATCATTGTGATTAAGAAATAGGCTATTTTTTTCATTATTAATCGATTTGTAAGTTGATTTTTTTAGTTGTTCAAAATTGTTTCCAATTCTGTTTTACGGTTAATTACATCTACCATAGATTGTAAATATTCCTGTTGGGTATCGTACAGTTGTATCTGCGCCTGTCTCAATTCAAAACTTGTGGCGATACCCTCAAAATATTTCACTTGATTTTTCTTTTCGATCCGTTCTGCCAGATTTAAATTTTCCTTGGCCGTTTCATATTGTTCAATGGCAAGCAGATAGTCGCTCTTAGACCTTTCCCATTGTAGGCGTACGGTTTCCTTTGTTTCGGAAAGTTCTGTCTTGGCCTGTTCCATGGCGATTTTAGCTCGCTGCGTACTGGCACTCCTGCCCAAGGAACTAAAAAGAGGAATTGTAAGGTCAAAGCCAAGTATAGAGGATTCAAACCAAGTTTGGTCGGTTAAAAAATCGAAACGGTCACTAAAGGCGGATGCCCCATAGTTCACGAAAGCATCCAAGGTAGGCAAAGCCCGGCTTTTCGCCAGCTTTAATTCATAAAATCGTTGCTCGTTTAGATTATCGACCAATTTGTAATCCACATTGTTTTCTATATTAAAGTCCGCTTCCAAAATACCAAAGTCGATCTGTTTTTGTGCCAAGTTGTCCAAATTCTCCGTTAATTGGGTTGGAGAAGCAATGGGAATGCCCATAACCACATTCAACATTTGTAGCGTTATCTTTTTTAATCGAATACGATTCTTTAACTCATTGTCTATTTGGGAAAGGGTTATTTGTAGTTGCTCTACACTTTCTTCATCTCCCAGACCATTTTCGAATATTTTTTGTGTTTCGAACAAATTTTTCTCCAAAGTAGCTTTATTGTTTTTTAAGACCTCCACGGCTTCTTGAGCCAGAAGTACATTGCCATAGGCTTCTGTAACAGCCTTTCTAACATCCTGATCTGTTTTCTCTTTGTTATTGGCACTGAAGCTAATAAATGCCTTGGTGGCTTGCACCCCAACAATGTATGATCCATCAAAAATTTGTTGCCGCAAGGTAGCGGTCGCCGTGGCCTGCTGTGCCTGTCCAAAAACAACCTCCTGAAAAGTGCCGGGTTCACCATCGAAGAACTCAGCAGGAATCTGTGTTACGGGCTGTATCAATTGATTTTGATAACCTATAGTCCCTTCTATTTGGGGAAGCCCCGATGCAATGGTTTCCCATTTTTGTTTTTGGGCATCTATCAGTTCCCTATTGGCATTAATGGCGCTATAATTATTTTCCAAAGCATAGGCTATGGCTTCCTCGAGCGTAAAACTAGAAGGCCGATCTTGTGCTACCCCGTGAAAGAAGTACAATAAGATAAAGGATAATAGAAAGAAATTCCGCATGCTATTCTTGATTTGAATTGATGATTGAGTTTAATATTTTTCTTCCCTTGGGCGTAACGATACCCCTAAGATGATATTCCAAAAAATGATCTTGAATACGTGTCATAGGAAATTCATGTGGCGGGAACAAACGATAGTCCTTAATACTGGTTACCCCTGAAAAATAGATCCTGGAGACAAAGTCCACATTTAAGTTGTCGCGATAAATACCTTGTTCAATGCCTCTTTTTAAATTGTCTACAACACAATCCTGCATTACGTCATACTGCTTTTCACGAATGGTATGATGTATTTTAGGATAATACTTTTGCAGCTGATATTGAGGGGAGGATTTCTCATCTTTTAAATGCTGCATAACAAACTTTTTTATATCGTAGAGCTCTTCAATGGGATTCTTTCCTAAAGTACAGATATAGTCTATGCCGTGCGATATGGCCCAAAAAAGATGCATGGTGCTCTCTTCAACCAGCTGGGTTTTGTTCTCATAATGTGCGTAAATGGTCTTTTTGGAAATACCCATTTCTTGGGCAAGATCATCCATTGTAACACTTTTGAACCCAAGGTTCAAAAACATATCCGTAGCTTTTTCTAAAATTTTTTCTTTCATAAAACGGATGGCAAATATAACAACGGAAACTTTAAAAACATTAAAAGTTTCCTAAGTTTTACATTTTTTTAACTATTTGTTACAACTTTAATAATGCCTCCAAAAATCGATGGTAAAGGTAGGTTTGGCCTGAAAGCGGTTAAAAGAAAAAACGGTTAAGCGTCGATACCGTTCCTGAACTGTCGATAATACCCGTTAAAATGAATTCGATGGCCATTATTTTATAGTTAAAGCTACCAATATTGATTTCATTATGGGCAATTAACCTGTTTCCGAACCAACTTTTTAATATTCCAAAAAAAACGTTTGTTATGATAGTTATATCTTTTTTTGTTACTATGGTTTTTACTCGTTGCCATTGGTTTTATTTTTTGTTTCCATTTTTTCTAGATATATTTTATATGCCTGCTCACCCTCTTCTTTCCAAAATTCATCATAGTACTTCCAATCGGAGAAATCCCTTCTCAGCGTGCCACATTTTTTGGTTTGATTTCGCTTTTTGGATGTAGAGCGCTTACCGGGACCATTACCGCCGCCGAAACCAAAAATGATTTTTGCCAAAACAAGAATGCCCACAGCCTGCCAATATCCTACTTGGGGCAATCCAAAAAGCTCTGGCATTAACCAATTCCATAACCACATAACCAAATAACCGATCAAAAAGGCAAGCACCAATCCAAGTACGATAAAGAATATTACCTTAACTACCTTGGATACGTAGTACTTTGCTTTTTGTTCCATGTGTCTTTCAACTCTTTCTTTATGTTCCATAATTACATTTTTATAGTTCTTTTTTTAATTCTAAGTTTTTCAATATTAATGACATTGCACGATGTCTTCTGGACATTAACGTACCTGGCGGGATTCCCGTTTCTTCTGATATTTCCTTATAGGTATATCCTTCAAAATCTACTGCCAGTATAATATCCCGATATACCGGCTTTAATTCCGTGATCACTTTTTTTAAATCATTCTTTAATTGCTCTGGATATTCTTCCGCATTACCGTCATAAAACATTTCCGTAAATCCAGTCCATAATTTCTCCAAGGCATTTTCGTCATAGATTCTTTCCTTTCTCGTGCGCATTACATCAATAATTTTATTTTTTATCGCATTGTAGACAAAACCTCCCATGTTATTTATGGGTAATGCGTCAGTAGGTCTAGACAATATTCTCAAGGCCACGTCCTGAATTATATCTTCGGCGTCACTTTCCGTGGTATGTGCAATCTTTGAACGCACATAGTTTTTAAGAGAGTTGTATTCCTCCTTGAAGAAGTTGTTTATGTTATTATTTGGTTGTTTTTCTGAAACCATCAAAGGTTTTTCTATAGTTCTTCATAGGTAAAGACGAAGCTTTTCAAAGCTATTGCATTTTTTAAAGTATTTTTTTATAAAACTATTGCTCTGTTGTGAAAAGCTGTTTACTAAATTGGATGTATTTTTGGTAAAAATCGCCACATATGCAGTCCATCGAACATTATCGATCCGCGTTTGTTTCTTGTTTGGAAACAAAGATCGGAACCAAAGAGCCTAAGAACCTATACGAACCCATTACGTATATCTTGGGATTGGGAGGCAAGCGCCTACGTCCTGTTCTCACCCTAATGACTACGGAGATTTTCGGGAAATCCTATAAAGAGGCTATGAATGCCGCCCTCGCCATAGAGATTTTTCATAACTTTTCTTTAGTGCATGATGATATTATGGATGATGCTCCCTTACGTAGGGGAAAAGTGACCGTACATGAAAAATGGGACATAAATACCGGAATTTTATCCGGGGATGCCATGCTGATTTTAGCCTACCAACTTTTTGAGGACTATGATGATCTTACCTTTAAGAATTTAGCAAAGTTGTTCAGTAAAACAGCTTTGGAAGTCTGCGAAGGGCAGCAGTTTGATGTTGATTTTGAAACCCGCGATGATGTTACCATTCCCGAATACCTAAAAATGATAACTTATAAGACTGCCGTATTGGTAGGTGCGGCAATGAAAATGGGGGCAATTATTGCCGGGGCCTCTATCAATTGTCAAAATAGCATCTATGATTTTGGAAAGAACTTAGGTATTGCTTTTCAGTTGCAAGATGATTATTTGGATGCATTTGGAGACCCCGAAACTTTTGGAAAGCAGGTTGGAGGTGACATCATAGAAAATAAAAAGACTTTTCTATACCTTAAGTCCCTAGAGTTGTCCAGTGCCATGGAAAAGCGGGAGTTGGAACAATTATTTTCCATTCGGCCTAAGGAAACTTCAGAAAAGATACGTGCGGCGAAAGGGATTTTTGTGGATAGTGGCGCATCAAAACTCGTTAAAAAGGAAATTGAACGGTATACAAAAGAGGCTTTTGATATATTGAAGGTATTGGATATTTCAGATGATAAGAAAGCCTTGTTGCATACATTTGGAGAAAGTCTTATGAACAGAAGTGTTTAGAACAATCTTCTTATTAATGCCTTGGCGAATGTTTTTGTAGGTGCTGCGCTCATTACCATTAGTTCTTCCCAAAAGGTGGTTTCCTCTGCTAGAAATTTTAGGATCTGTTGCGGACTGCGCTTTATAAAAAGCGACTCAAAAATCTGTTTTCCACTTCCATTATCACGATGCAGGACATCAAGAAATATTAAATCATAATACCAAAATCGATTTCTTTTGTTAAATCTCTTTAATGACTTTCCATGTTTCAGAAATTGTACAAGCGACTTGGTTTTTTTAAAAGTATTCCAAAACGTATAGCCCGTGCTAGGTTTGCTCCAACCGCCTGCAGTACCAATATGTAGTATGCGAGAGCTGTTATGGTCCTTAAAATTATAACTGGTCATGGGAACACTTCCTTGTTCCGTGTCTGTTATCTCATAAGAATGGCATTGTAGGGTTTCTCGTAAATAGTCTTCAATGGCCTCCTCATACTGTTTCTTTGGAAGCAGGTGTTCAGAAAATAACGTGTACTCTACAAGCGCCTTAGTTTCTGAAAAGGGAAGCACGTACATAAAGCGCGTGTTTCCACATTGTGGAACGGTAAAGTCCATAAACTTGGCCTGTTTACTATTAAAAGTAGGTTTTTCCGTTTCTATGAACCAACCAATGAAGTGTTGTTGCAATACGGGAAATTTGGTTTGTCCAGCAGTCATTTTATAATCAAAAATGCTATTGAAAACCATATGGGCTTGGTAAGAACCCGATGATGTAACTACGTTTACAGTATTTGAAATTTCCTGTATTGAGCTAACGGTTGCTTGTTCAAAATTAATATTCGAAAAGCTATCTATTGAGTTTAACTTGTTTTTATAGAAATCTATTCCCCTGATCATTTTGTATCGATAAGGAGCGATGGGCATGGTTTTTTTATAGTCTTTACCGCCAAAATAGATATAATCCCAGGTCTTATATAAAAGTTCCTCGAAATCCCCATCGCCTTTTTCCCAAAAACACCAAGTACGGTCATTGTTTTTTTTGTTGTCCTTGTCAAGCAATAGAATTTTTTTATTGGCGAAGAAGTCATCTTTTCCCAAAGCATCCGCAAGCATGAGTCCGGACGCACCTGCCCCTACAATAATATAATCGTATATAATCATTAAGAAGTAACTTTTTCAAAAGTACGAATTCTTAAGAAGCGTAATAGAGTTTATGTTTGTAAATCAGTTAAGTGAATACCGTAATCCAAAAAAACCGCGTATACCTTGATTTGGACCATATACGTAAGTAGGATCAAAAGTAAGTGCAAAGGGGTTATCCTGTGTAGGGACTACGTTTCCGTTAGGATCAAAAACTACATTTTCATCAAATGGGTCGTCCGCCCTGGCTATGATGAACGGGTTTCTTCTATTTGGCGTCCAATCCAACAAATTCTTTATCCCCCCATAAACTTCAAAATCTTTTAAGCCTTTGTACGTAAACTGAATATTTTGTATGCTCCAAGTAGGTGAAAACTCCCGCCTGGGATCTAAATCGCCCAACAAGGGTAATCTCATAGGACCGTAGAGGTTTCCTGTATAGTCTAAACTTAAGTTTAACTCCCTAAAGGTATAGGAAACATTCCAGGTTCCAGTGATACTTTCAGTGAGAATTTGACGCCTGGTAACACCATTTTCGGTATTACTTACATCTTGCCACGTTGCTCCAATCGAAAACCGGAGGCTACTAGGGAATACCATATCCAGATTTGCGCTTAGTCCCTTGGATACCGATTTTCCATCTAGATTATCATAAATAATCTGGTTTGGATCGGTATCATAGTCAGGAAGTATAATATTACTAAAGTAGGTATAGAACGCTGAGGCATCCATACTAATAAACGAACCATTGTTCGTATAGATTTTTTTCAGATAATTGAGGTTCACATTCAAGGAGCGTTCCGGTTTTAGGGCTTCGGTAATAACCACTTCCCGTGAGCCGGTCAATGCGGCGTGATCTTCTGTAAATAAATTCACCACCCTGAAACCGGTGCCGGCATTTATGCGGAAGATATCATTGTCCGAGATTTTCCATTTATAGGCAACCCTTGGGGTGTAGATATCCCCGTGTCTGGAATCATAATCATATCGTAAACCCATAAGTATGGCATGTTTTTCGGCAAAAGCTATTTCGTCCTGAATAAAAAGACTGGGAATCCAAACTTCATCAGGTTCATTGCCCCTAAGGTCCGTGGTTGCAGGGGTATTGTCATCATAATAATTATAACGGAGTGTACTTCCAAGGAGAAAATCATGTTTTCCAAAAGATTTGTCCCAGGTAAGTTGCCCAAAACCAATACGTTGATCGGCCAAATAGGGAAGGTCCCCATAAACCGAATTTTGGTTATGGTCATTATAGGATACGGAAAGCATCATTTTTTCCTTAAAAGGTAATTGGTATTTTCCTATGATTTCCCACCTTCGGGTGTAAATACTTTCACCGTAGATTTCATTTCCCCCACGAAACTCCGGGGTCCATTGGAGTTCTCCTCCCCAACGATCTTCATAGAAAAAGCGACTTGCCAAGGAGAATACCCGAGCTTTTTTTCGTTTAAAGTTCCACTTTTGAAAAACAGAAATACGATCCTGTAAAGTTAAGTCCGTAAAATTATCGCCATTATTATCGATAGGTGTATCATAGTTGAAATAGTTGACCCCCAAAAGTACGTTGGCATTTTTACCGGCCTCTATTTTTGCACCCACATCAAGATTGTACTCGCCCCAGCCTGTGACAAATGCATCCGTGAAGAATTCTGGGGCGTCGGGAGCATGTTTGGTAATAATATTGATGAGCCCTCCAACCGCCTCGCTTCCGTATAAAGTAGAGGCCGGTCCTTTTACGATCTCTATTTGTTGAATCAAAGAGTTGGGAATTCCTGAAAGACCATATACCGTACCCAGACCACTTACAATAGGCATCCCATCGATAAGGACCAAAGTATATGGACCCTCAAGGCCATTGATATGGATGTCACCTGTATTACAGACATTGCAGTTGATTTGGGGTCGTACACCGTTGACGTTCTGTAAAGCATCAAAGATACTGGGCGTCGGATTTTTTTTGAGGAATGTAGCCGTAAATACCTCTACGGGAACTGCACTCTCTAATCTGCTTACAGGTTTTAAGGTACCGGTCACTACGGTTTCCTCTAATGCCTCTGAACTGGGAACTAAAACTATTGGGACTATTTTTTGCTCCTTATCCCCTAGGGTGATTTCCATGGAAAACGAACGAAAACCAATGGCTGTAGCCTTTAATGTATAGTTTCCCTCAGGAATATTATCTAGCAAATAATTCCCCGATGCATCGGTAGAAGCTCCTAAAATGGTATGCTCCAAATACACGTTTACCAATGAAATACCATTCTTCCCGTCCGTGACGGCACCATTGATTTGTCCCCTTTGGGCATGACCCATATAATAGGTAAGACCAATGAGTAATAGTAGGGTCTTTGGTACATATGGTGGATGGAAGAATCTTATTTTCAATTGACTTAAATAAATTTTTAGGCAAATCTAAAAATATATTTTTATAAATAAAAATGTACTTTTGCATAAATTGTGTTTTTATGACCCACTCGGAAGAAAATTATTTGAAATCGATCTTTCATTTAGGAAGGAATGTAAAGGAGGTCGTCAGTACCAATGCCATTGCCGAACTAATGGATACAAAACCATCCTCGGTAACGGATATGATCAGGAAGCTTTCGGAGAAGTCCTTAGTACACTATAAAAAGTATCAGGGTGTTTCCCTAACCGAGAAAGGGGCCAAAACTGCATTGTCCATTATCCGAAAACATCGGCTATGGGAAGTTTTTTTAGTAGAAAAATTAAATTTTACTTGGGACGAAGTTCATGAAGTGGCAGAACAACTAGAACATATTAAAAGCGAAAAATTAATTGACCAATTAGACGAGTTATTGGGTTTTCCAAAGTTCGATCCCCATGGAGATCCTATACCTTCCAAAAATGGAAATTTTGTGGAGACCACCAAAATGTTGTTGAACGAAATGCCAATAGGGGCAGAAGGTATTTGTATAGGGGTTAAGGACTCTTCCGCGCCATTTTTAAAATTTCTTGATAAAAATAAAATTGCCTTGGGATATAAAATAAAAGTGCTGGAAAGGGAAGAGTTTGATGATTCCTTTTATATCAGGATTAAGGAACGAAAAATACATATATCCAACCAAATTGCAACAAACTTGTACATTAAAATTATTTAAATGGTATATGCATGTAATTGTCCTGAACCTTGATTTTGCTTAGACTTTTTTACAGAGCGCCATGTCAGAAGTAGATTTCCGTATGAAATAAGTACACAGGAGATCTAAGAGTGGCGAGTTGGTATTAAAATGTATCTCGTAACAAGGATGTTATTAAATAATTAATTGATAAAATGAAACAAATAAAAAATAGTTTAACCCTAGCTCTAGTAATTCTTGTCCTAAGTTGTAAAACCGATACGAAAAAAGCTAAAAATACGAAACTAAAGGTAGTTACTACAACTACCATGCTAACCGATTTGGTACAAGAGATCGGGGGAGATTCCATACAGGTAGAAGGTTTAATGGGTAGTGGTGTGGATCCTCATTTATATAAGGCAAGCGAAGGCGATGTAAATAAGCTTTCCAATGCCGATGTTATATTTTACAATGGATTGCATTTGGAAGGTAAATTGGTAGAAGTATTTGAAAAAATGGAAAAAACCAACGTTAAGACCATAGCTGTAGCGGATGCCGTGGCCGAAAATAAATTTATTGGATCAGAATACTTTGCCTCTAACTATGATCCACATATCTGGTTCAATATCGATTTTTGGAAGAGCATTACTGAATTTACGACCGAAAGGTTAAAAGAAACCGACCCTAAAAATGCCGCTTTCTTTGAGTTGAACGAAAAAAAATATTTGAAGGCACTGGACAGTCTAGATATTGATATCAAAAATAGCATTGCCGATCTTCCCCCTGAAAAACGAATATTGGTCACGGCGCATGACGCATTCAACTATTTTGGACAGGCGTTTGGATTTGAAGTGGTTGGACTTCAAGGGCTTTCAACGGCTACCGAAGCCGGAGTGCAGGACGTTCAGGAATTGGCAAAGTTTATTATAGAAAAAGACGTAAAGGCCATTTTTGTGGAAAGTTCAGTTCCAAAAAGAACTATTGAAGCACTTCAGGCCTCGGTAAGGTCCAAAGGGCATGAGGTTACTATAGGGGGTACTCTATATTCAGATGCATTAGGCAACAAGGGAACGGAAGAAGGTACCTATATAGGAATGTTCCGGTATAATGTAAATACGATTGTAAACGCTTTGAAATAGCTAAAAATAGCTTCAAATGAATGAGAAAATAGCCATTGCGGTAGACGACTTGACCGTAGCGTATAATTATAAGCCCGTACTGTGGGATATTGATCTTGCAATTCC
>JBCBZE010000116.1:0-9099 GCA_039815505.1 Bacteroidota bacterium
ACAATCGGCCATAGGCGGTGGTTTTTTCCAACATAACACAGGTGTTTTTTTAAATACCGGGGGGGTATTGAATTATGCCTATGCCCTAAACTTAAAATCGAATGCGCAGATTTCTTTTGGAATCAATCTTTTTGGTTTTCAACAGACCCTAGCGGATGACAGGTTTCAACTTGATCCCGATATTCAATTACCTCAGTTAGCATCGGAAGACTCCTTTATCGTGCAATTTGCCCCGAGTCTACGTTTTAAACTAAGTGGATTTAACATTGGTATAGTAGCGGAAAATTTGTTCGATTATAATTTCACCGCCAGCGAAACGCAGACTCGTCCGGAGGAGAAAGTGTATTTGGGTTTTAGTAGTTACAATTTTCCCTTAAACCTATCGGGGGCATTGGAAGGCGCTTACCTTCGCCCAATGGTCTACTTAAAAACATTGCCCGATGCGGACAACCAGTATGGGATAACCACTTTGTTTTCCACTCCCAAGTTTTGGGTACAAGGCGGCTATAACAGCTTTTATGGCGTATCTGGCGGGGTAGGGGGCCGCTTCTTTAAAAAATTGTCCGTAGGGGCATTGATAGAATATGGCATTGATTCCGATTTGGACGACAGGGACCCGACTTTTGAAATTGTTACGGCCTTTAGCTTTGGTGAGCAGGACATGCAAAAAGAAATTGAAGATTTTGAGGAGGAGAAAGCTGCGGAAGAAGAAAAGATAAAGGAAGAGCTTGAAAAATCCAAAGCCCTTGCCGAAGCACAGGAACAAAAGCGTAAAGAGGCCTTAAGAATACAAAAAGAGCAAAATGCCAAGGATTCCATAGCCGCAATCAAAAAGACCCAAGCAGTGGCAGCGGCGGAAAGGTTGGCGGAACAAAAACGACTGGATTCCATCAACAAGGCAAGGGCGATAGCACAAGAACTACGGCAGCAACAGCAACTAGATTCCATAAATGCCGCGAAAATTACGGAGGCGGAAGCGGCCAAAAGAGAGGCCGAACAGCAACAAATCACCGCACAGAAAGCGGATGATAAACCAAAAGCCGGTGAAAAATATCAGGAAATAACATCCGAAGACGGTCTGGAACCGGGGTATTATTTAATTGCAAATGTATTCGGTACCAAAAAGTACTTCGAAAAATTTATGACTACGCTTGGGGCAAAGGGTCTAGAGCCTAAATCCTTTTACAGGAGTGTCAACAAATTTAATTATGTGTATTTAAAACGCTACAATACGATACAAGAGGCAAGAAATGCCAGGGATAGTAATTTTAACGGGCGTTATCCGGACAAAACGTGGATTTTTAGGGTAGTTGCAAATTGATATTATCTTCCAATTTCTTTTTTGATCAATTGCTCCAAATAAGCAATGGTATTCAATAGATATTTTCTGTCCCCGGTGACGGTAGCCATGGAGATGGCACCTTGTACCATTGTATAGAGTTGTTTTGCGAATTGTAGGGGCGTTACCGGAAGTCTCAGTTCGTTATTGTTCACCCCATTCTCCAGGACCAGAGCTATTTTGCCTTCAATGATCTTAACCGTTTCCTTTGCAGCGGCCGCCAATAATGCATTGTTATGTTGCGCGTCCACACCCACATTAAGGACCGGACAACCGCCAATGTCCAGGGTAAATTCATGATAATTTCGATAAAAATTGGTAAGGGAAAACAACTTGTCCAAGGCGGTGCCGGATACACCTAACAAGTCGTCTATTTTTTCCAGAAGTAGGGTGCTGTTACGCTCAAATGCCTTTAGGGCCAGCGCTTCCTTGTTTTCAAAATTCCCATAAAGTGCACCTTTGGTAAGTCCGGTAGCCTCGGTAAGGTCGCTCATACTGGTGCCTACATAACCATGTTTATTAAAGATAGGTGCTACGGTTTCGATGATGTAAGCAGTGGTTCTTTCGGCTTTGGTAGACATGCTATCTAATTTTATTACGAATATAAAAAATCTATATACTGTATGGTATATATTTTTAAATAAAAAAACATCCGCCTTGGCGGATGTTCCTTATTTCTAAAAAAATCGGTATTATTCTACCAGTTCATTTTGATTTCTAAAGACCAATTTATCATCAAAAGAGTCTATGAGAACAATACTGTCCGCCTTAATTTTTCCACTGAGCAATTCCTTGGACAGTCCGTTCAACACCTCTTTTTGTATAACGCGTTTAATGGGTCTTGCGCCATATTGGGGTTCGTACCCTTTATCCGCTAGATAGGTGATGGCTTCTTCCGTGGCGTCGATAACGATATTTTGTTTGGCCACCATTTTTTTGAGCAGCTTCATTTGCAGCTTAACAATTTGCGTAATATCCGCTTTTGTCAAGGGTGTAAACATGATGATATCATCTATCCTATTTAAAAATTCGGGTCGAATTGTTTTTCGTAGCAGCCCCAAGACCTCCACTTTTGCCGATTCGGTAGCACTGTACACATCATTTGTGTTTTCAAACTTCTCCTGAATAATAGGGTTGCCCATATTACTGGTCATGATGATAACGGTGTTTTTGAAATCGGCTACCCTTCCCTTGTTATCGGTAAGCCGCCCTTCGTCCAACACTTGCAACAATACATTGAACGTATCTGGATGCGCCTTTTCAATTTCATCCAATAATACAACGGAGTATGGCCTTCGTCTCACCGCTTCCGTTAATTGGCCACCTTCATCATAGCCTACATACCCTGGAGGTGCGCCCACCAACCTACTAACGGAATGGCGTTCTTGATATTCGCTCATATCAATTCGGGTAATGGCGTTGTCATCATCGAACAAATAAGCGGCCAATGTTTTGGCGAGTTCCGTTTTTCCCACCCCCGTGGTTCCAAGGAACAAGAAAGACCCTATGGGACGTTTGGCGTCCTGTAATCCCGCCCTGCTTCTACGTATGGCGTCGGATACCGCTTCTATGGCCTCTTCTTGTCCAACGACCCGTTTATGGAGCACATGTTCTAATTGCAATAGCTTTTCGCGTTCGCTCTGCATCATTTTGGTTACCGGAATACCGGTCCATTTGGCGACCACTTCCGCAATATCCTCATTGGTGACCTCTTCCTTGATCAGCGTACCTGCCTCCTGTTGCGCCTGTAGTTCTTTCTGGAGGTTTTCTAATTTTTCTTGGGCATCCTTTATTTTACCATAACGTATTTCCGCCACTTTTCCATAATCACCATCACGTTCGGCCCGTTCCGCTTCCAATTTATAATTTTCAATATCCTGTTTGGTTTTTTGGATATCGTCGACTACGATTTTCTCGCCTTCCCATTGGGCAAAAATTTCATTTCGTTCCTCTTTTAAATTGGCCAGATCTACATTCAACACTTTTAACTTTGTGGTGTCTTTCTCTCTTTTAATGGCTTCGATCTCTATTTCCAATTGCATGATTTTTCTATCCAGGACATCCAGTTCCTCGGGTTTGGAGTTGATCTCCATACGAAGTTTAGAGGCGGCCTCATCCATTAGATCTATGGCCTTGTCCGGTAAGAACCTGTTGGTGATATAGCGTTGTGATAGTTCTACCGCGGCTATTACGGCCTCATCCTTTATACGCACCTTGTGATGCGCTTCGTATTTCTCTTTGATACCCCGTAAAATGGAAATGGCGCTCTCCGTATCCGGTTCATCGACAAGCACTTTTTGGAACCTTCGCTCCAAGGCTTTATCCTTTTCAAAGTATTTTTGGTATTCGTCCAAAGTAGTGGCACCAATGGCCCGTAGTTCCCCTCTCGCTAGAGCGGGCTTCAGGATATTGGCCGCATCCATGGCGCCCTGTCCGCCACCCGCGCCGACCAAGGTGTGTATTTCATCTATAAAGAGGATGATATTCCCATCGGAAGAAGTCACTTCTTTAATGACCGATTTTAAACGTTCCTCGAACTCGCCCTTATATTTGGCTCCCGCGATCAATGCCCCCATATCCAGGGAATACAGCACTTTATCCTTTAAATTCTCGGGAATGTCCCCTTGAATGATACGGTGTGCCAGCCCCTCGGCGATCGCCGTTTTTCCCACCCCGGGCTCACCTACCAACATGGGATTGTTCTTGGTTCTCCTTGATAATATTTGCAGTACTCTCCGGATTTCCTCATCGCGCCCTATGACAGGGTCTAGTTTGCCACTATCCGCCAGCTGATTTAAATTCTTGGCATATTTATCCAAGGAATTATAGGTATCCTCTGCACTTTGGGAAGTTACCTTACCACCCTTGCGAAGTTCCCCTATGGCCGATTTAAGGTCTTTTTCGGACACGCCCTGATCTTTAAGGATCCGCGCTATTTTGCTCTGAGAGGTAAATATGGCCAATAGGAGATGTTCAATGGATACAAATTCGTCCTGCATTTTTTTCGCTAGGATACCGGCTTGGTTCAGGCTTTTGCCAGCTTCGCGCGAAAACATAATGTCCCCACCCGATACTTTGGGAAGACTTTCCAGTTCCTTTTCCAAAATCTGGTTGATCATCCCCGTGTTCACCTGTAATTTTTTAAGGATGAACGGCAGTACGTTCTCGTCAATTTCTGAAATGGCCTTAAACAGATGCTCATTTTCAATCTGCTGATGTTCCAGGCCCTGAGCGATCTGTTGCGCTTGCTGTATGGCCTCCTGTGATTTTATCGTAAAATTATTTAAGTTCATTATGAATGTTATTTCTTGCTAATATGATGTACTTTTGATACTATTGGGTCAATAATCCTACCAACACCAACAATAAGACAAAATGTCGCTTAAAGTCCATAAAAACAGGACATTTAGGCAGTTTGTAAGTATACGGATTTTATGTGACTAACTAGGAAACTTTTAGGATATGGGCTTTTTTAATTCGCTACTGGGAAAAAACAATCAATCTGAAAAAAAGGAGAAGGTACTTCCATGGATACCACTGACTTCAGTGGATCAATTGAACGAGATCGAAAAAAAATCCAATGGTAAGGCCCAGGTGATTTTTAAGCACTCCACTACCTGTGGTATCAGTAGAATGGTAATGAACATGTTTATCGGCAGCTATGACTTTAAGGCGGAAGAGTTGGATCTGTACTATTTAGATCTACACAGCTACAGGGAAGTCTCCAATGAAACCGGATATAAATTTCAGGTAATGCACCAATCCCCACAATTGTTGGTCATTAAAAATGGAACCGTTGTGGCACATGAATCACATGGTGCTATTTCCGAGATGGATTTGGGAAAATATGTATAAAAAAAGCCCCGACGTATCGAGGCTTTGTTTCCTTTGCTTTTTAGTTGAACCGGTGTCTGGTAATGATTCCCTTTAACCTGTTCTTCAAATCTTCACCGGCATCGTACACCATCTGTTCATTGGAAGGAAAAGGTACCGCGGCCAATTGTAGAAGGCCTACCAAATCATTGTCCAATGCCCTTTTATCACCATCATAGTTCGCGTACACATGCTCAAATACAAATTCACTGGCCAAAGGATAGGAATTTATCTGTTGCTTGCTGCGCAAATCGGTAAAACTTACATCACCGACCACTTGGGCCGATTTAAATTGTGTAAACTGGTAGAAATCGCAACGCACCGTTTTGAACTTATCGATCTTGATCTTGTTCCCTAAACTGTCCTTAACCACATTTCCATTGGTATCCGTGGCATACCTATACCCGTCCTTGATCTGTTTTTCCTTAATGATCTGCTTTTCGTTTACCTGTTCTGGCGATATATTGATATCCTTGAAGGCCACCCGCATTTCATAATCATATGTTAGGTTACCCAGCGGAGTGGTATGGTATTCCGTCCACAGGTTGTTTAAACCGTACGCGTTAAAGTTCAATAGTTCCTCCTCTAAACGGGCGGGCACTATTTGATCGGTATCATTGATCATTTTTACCTTCACATAATCCAATCCCTTGGCATAGGCCTCTTCCATTCGTACTTTGGTATCCTCGAACCCGGGACTGATTTCATTCAAATACACAAAATCATCATAGGCTTTTCTGTAATCTCCCTTGTTCGTAGCGTTTTCCAACAAGTTTTCCGCATTGTCATATAGATACTCGGACAGTTGGTCCTTGGCATCCAAGAGGTCATTGTCATAATTGATAAAAGAAAACTGTGCGTCCCTGTTCTCATCGTACAACCGTAGGGGCAACAAAGGTCGTATTCTTTCTTGCATGCTCTTTAGGTGGGAATAACTTTTATAAATGGCCTCATAATTGGCCGGATTATCCTCTTTTTCCAAGAAAGCGATCTGTTGTTGCTCTCTTTGCGCATCCTTTTTAAACGCTTCCTCTAGCAAAAGGATATAGGGCTGATGGCTTTTTTTTGTTTTGTTATCCGCCAAATTTTTGAGCGCCTTGTTCATGGCAACCACATAGTTACCCGTATTTAAGGCTTCTTGGGTTTTTTTTACCCCACCACAAGAGATAAAAATGACCAAGACGGTACAAATAAGTAGTGTTTTTTTCATGACGTTTCGTTTTATGGTTTTAAGGTTGGATTTCAATAGCTGTGCCAAATCCATCACCATAGTTAACGAAAAACGTTGAAGTATCGTATAAAATCGGTCAAACCCTACTTTTTAGGAAGTTACTTTCCCTTATGTTGGAATACGGGCAACAGTTTTGTGGAGACCTCCCCAAAACCGATGCGCACCTGGTTTTTTTCGCAGTATCCACGAATGGTCACCGTATCATGGTCTTGGATAGATGTTCTGGTTTCCCCGTTGTTCAAGGGTACGGGCTTGGTGCCCTGCCAGGCCAACTCCAGCATGGACCCATAGGAATCGGGGCTAGGTCCCGAAATGGTTCCGCTACCCATCATATCCCCACTGTTTACCTTGCAGCCATTTACGGTATGGTGTGCCAATTGCTGTGCCATGCTCCAGTACATATATTTAAAGTTGGATCGGGTAACGGTCGTTGCCGTACCGTTTTCCGGGGTGATATCCACTTCTAAATGAATATCAAAGCTTTTGTTTCCGTCATGTCTTAGGTAGGGGAGCGGTTCTGGATCCTGTTTTGGGCTTTCTACCCGGAAAGGTTCCAAGGCATCCATGGTAACGATCCAAGCGGAAATCGAGGAGGCAAAGTTCTTGGCCAGAAAAGGCCCTAGGGGAACATATTCCCATTTTTGGATATCCCGGGCGCTCCAGTCATTGAACAAGATCATCCCAAAGATATAGTCTTCCGCTTCTTCCACGGGAATGGGTTCACCGAGCAGGTTGCCATCCGTGGTAATGAAAGCGGTTTCCAATTCAAAATCCACCAATTTGGAAGGGCCGTAAACGGGGGAGGTTTCCCCTTTTGGCAACGTTTGCCCCATAGGTCTGTGAACCGGCGTTCCGGAAGGAACAATGGTAGAGCTTCTTCCGTGATACCCTACCGGGATATGTAACCAATTGGGCATTAGGGCGTTTTCCGGATCACGGAACATGGTTCCTATATTGGTGGCGTGTTCCTTGCTGGAATAGAAATCCGTATAATCCCCAATTTGCACGGGCAACTTCATTTCTATCTCATCCATGGTAAAGAGGACTATTTTTCTATGCGCCTCATTATTTTTAAGCTCGGGATTATCGTAATCAAAAATATCGCTGATGCGATTACGTACCAAACGCCATGTTTTTTTTCCATCGGATATGAAATCGTTCAAGGTATCCTGAAGAAAAATATCGTCCGTAAGGGGAATGTCCTTAAAATAACCGAGTTGGTGCAATGCGCCCAGATCAATGGCATAATCACCAATACGTGTGCCAATGGTAATGATATCGTCACGGGTCAAAAAGACACCAAAGGGAATGTTCTGAATGGGGAAATCTGACTTTTGGGGGACGTTAAGCCATGTTTTTTTCGTAGGGTCGTTCGTTTTAAATGGCATGTTGAGATTGTTAATTTATGTTTAATAAATTCCTTATCAAATATATTATTTTCTAGTAATTAACGATTGGCAATTTGTATTTTTACCGCTCATTTAACAGAATATACCGTACAATGCAAAGAGACCAGCAGATTTTTGAACTTATTGCCGAAGAACAGGATCGCCAAACCCATGGCATAGAACTTATTGCCTCGGAGAATTTTACAAGTCCACAGGTGATGGAGGCCGCGGGGTCCGTACTGACCAACAAATATGCGGAAGGGTACCCTGGAAAACGTTATTATGGGGGTTGTGAGGTGGTAGACCAAGTGGAACAAATTGCCATTGACCGCGCCAAGGAGCTGTTCGGTGCGGCCTATGCCAATGTGCAGCCACATTCCGGTTCCCAGGCCAATGCCGCGGTATTTCATGCCTGTCTTCAACCCGGTGATACCATCCTAGGATTTGATCTGGCCCATGGGGGGCATCTTACCCATGGTTCCCCGGTGAACTTCTCTGGCCGTTTGTACAATCCGGTTTTTTATGGTGTTGAGGAAGCTACGGGGATGTTGAATTATGACAAGATCCAAGAAATTGCTACCCAGGAAAGACCCAAGATGATTATTGCAGGGGCTTCCGCTTATTCCCGTGATATGGACTTTAAACGCTTTAGGGAGATTGCGGATAGTGTGGATGCCTTATTGTTGGCAGATATAGCGCATCCGGCGGGCTTGATCGCCAAGGGTATCCTTAGTGACCCCATTCCGCACTGCCATATCGTGACCACTACTACGCACAAGACCCTTCGTGGTCCAAGGGGCGGACTTATTTTGATGGGGGAGGATTTTGAAAATCCTTTCGGGATTCGATTAAAAAACGGAAACCTTCGAAAAATGTCCGGTTTACTGGATTTGGCCGTTTTTCCCGGAAACCAGGGAGGTCCCTTGGAACATATCATTGCCGCCAAGGCCATCGCATTTGGCGAAGCCCTGTCCGATGATTTTCTACACTATATGTTACAGGTAAAAAAGAATGCCTCCGCTATGGCCGCGGCCTTTGTGGATAGGGGTTATAAGATTATTTCCAACGGTACGGACAACCATATGATGCTGATCGACCTAAGAAACAAGGACATTACCGGGAAAGATGCGGAAAAGGCCTTGGTAAAAGCGGATATTACCGCAAATAAAAATATGGTCCCGTTTGATGATAAATCACCTTTTGTAACTTCCGGAATACGTTTTGGAACACCGGCCATAACCACAAGAGGCCTTGTGGAGCAAGATATG
>JBCBZE010000034.1:0-17172 GCA_039815505.1 Bacteroidota bacterium
CAGCGACTTTTAAAATATTTACATCCCGATATTGGAACTATTTACACCCATGGTGCTATTGAAAACATGACGGCTGTTATACGGCCTATGGTTTCGCTTCCCAAGACCACTTTGATTACCAAAGACACGAAAAAAGAAGATTTGAAAGGTGCTATTGTACTGGCTCCCTCATCTGCGCATGGCAGCAGTTGGATCCGTAAGATGGTCCCTTATGTAACCGCTTCGGCCAGCGGATGGATGACCTTTAGAGGGGCACGCAGAAGGAGGGCCATTGACAAGGGTTTTGTGCTATCCGACCATTGTGACTGGAACGGTCTATTGGAAAGTATACAAGCAACAGGGGCAGAAAAAATAATCTGTACCCATGGTTATACCGATATATTTTCCCGTTACCTAAGAGAACTTGGATATGACGCACGCACAGCGGAAACACAGTATGAAGGAGAGGTGTTGGAAACTGGTGAAGGAGAAAACAAAACGGTATTATGAAAAAGTTCGCTAAACTCATTAAAACTTTGGACAGTACCAATAAAACAAATACCAAGGTAGCCGCACTTGCCGACTACTTTACACAAGCCGATGATCGGGATAAGTTATGGACCATTGCCATTTTATCGCATAGGCGTCCCCCAAGACCTGTAAACACCACTTTGTTACGAACATGGGCATCAGAATTGGCCAACATTCCTTTATGGTTGTTCGAGGAGTCCTATCATATTGTGGGCGACCTTGCGGAGACCATTGCCTTGGTGATAGAGGACGGAAAAAAAGAAACCCAAAAAACGCTCACACAATTCTTGGAGGAAATGATCAGTTTAAAATCCAAGGACGAGACGGAAAAAAAAGCGTATATTCTTACCCATTGGCGTCTATTAAACTATTACGAACGATTTATTTTTAACAAACTCATTACGGGTGGTTTTCGAATAGGGGTAAGTCAGAAATTAATGACACGTGCCCTATCTTCTGCCACCGGAATAGACGAGGATATACTTGCTTATAGGCTTATGGGCAATTGGAGCCCGACAAATACAAGCTTTCAAAAACTAATTTTGGAAGAACACCCCTCCGATTATCTTTCCAAACCGTATCCTTTCTATTTGGCCTATGCCCTTGAAGAAGAGCCTCAAAAACTAGGTGCTATCTCTGATTTGTATGCCGAACATAAGTGGGATGGCATAAGAGCCCAGGTAATCCTTAGGGAAGATTCCCTGTTTGTATGGAGCCGTGGCGAGGAATTGGTTACGGACAAGTATCCCGAGTTTAAAGAATTCATAGGAAAAGTTCCCAATGGAACCGTTCTGGACGGTGAAATTCTTCCATTTCCAAAAGGACAAATAGGTAGTTTTAATGACTTGCAGACCCGTATTGGTAGAAAAAACATATCACAGGTGTTGTTGGATAAGACACCTGTAATTCTTAAAGCATATGACCTATTGGAGTGGCAGGGAAAAGATATACGGCATTTACCATTCCTGGAACGCAGGGTATTTTTAGAGGAGCTATATCTTCATCTCAAAGAGACCTGTAACGCACTGCATATTTCTGAAACTATGTGTTTTTCATCTTGGGATGATCTGGCAAAGGAGCGTGAACGTTCACGAGAAGTAAAAAGTGAGGGGTTGATGCTAAAACGAAAGGACTCTCCCTATCTGGTAGGAAGAAAGAAAGGGGATTGGTGGAAGTGGAAAGTAGATCCGCTCACCATTGATGCCGTGCTTACCTACGCCATGAGGGGTCATGGCAGACGCAGTAATCTATTCACGGATTACACCTTTGCGCTTTGGAACGTAAATGAAGGAGGTGAAAAAGAATTGGTCACTTTTGCCAAAGCGTATTCTGGACTAACAGATGCTGAATTCAAAGAAGTGGATCGCTTTATAAAACAAAACACCTTGGAGCGTTTTGGGCCCGTACGTAGTGTAACACCACAATTGGTCTTTGAAATAGCCTTTGAAGGAATTGCGCTTTCCAAAAGACACAAAAGTGGCGTGGCTACTCGTTTTCCCAGAATTCACCGGTGGCGTAAAGACAAAAAAATAGAGGAGGCCAATACCCTAATAGATTTAAAAGCACTGATTTCATAAATATGAAAAAAGAAGCCCTTCTTCATATTGCCGAAAATTGGTTTCTGCAACAACATTGGGAACCTTTCCCTTTTCAGAAACAGTCTTGGAACGCTTTTTTGAAATCTAAAAATGGTTTATTGAACGCACCCACAGGGAGTGGTAAAACCTATGCCTTATGGATACCCATTGTTCTTACTTATATAAGGAATAATCCAGACTATTTATCCAAACACAAAAAAGGTTTAAAAGCTATTTGGATTACTCCTTTGCGCGCGTTGTCACAGGAAATAAAACAATCGGCGGAAAGGGTTGCCAAGGACCTTAATACACAATTGACCGTAGGGATACGTTCAGGGGATACCAGCACTGCGGAAAGGGCCAAGCAAAGGAAACAAATGCCCGATCTATTGATTACCACTCCCGAGAGCTTGCATCTATTATTGGCATCCAAAGATTACGCTAAGGTATTCAAGGGTTGTTATGCCATTGTCATAGATGAGTGGCATGAGTTGTTGGGATCTAAACGAGGTGTGCAGATAGAGTTGGCATTATCGCGATTGAAAACTGTTGGTAACGATCTTAAAATATGGGGTATCTCCGCAACCATTGGAAATTTGCAACAGGCCAGGGAAGTTTTGTTGGGTCCAGCCTCCAAAGATCTGGAAAATTCGGTGTTGATCAAGGCGGATATTAGAAAGAAAATTAAGGTAAAAAGTATTATTCCCAAAAAAATGGAGACCTTTCCATGGAGGGGACATATGGGACTTCACCTATTGGACGAAGTGATTCCCATAATCAAAGGAAGTCGTACTACGCTTTTATTTACGAATACCAGGAGCCAATGTGAGATATGGTTCCAAAAAATACTTGCCAAGTATCCGGAATTTGCGGGAGAAATTGCCATGCACCACGGGAGTATCAACAAGGAGACCCGTTTATGGGTAGAGCAAGCCATACGAAACGAATCCTTAAAGGCCGTAGTATGTACATCCAGTTTAGATCTAGGAGTGGATTTTGCGCCAGTGGAAACCATTATCCAAATAGGAGGTCCCAAGGGTGTCGCCAGATTTTTACAACGCGCCGGAAGAAGTGGACATCAACCCGGTAAGGAGAGTGTCATCTATTTCTTACCTACCCATGCCATTGAACTCATAGAAGCCTCCGCACTACAAAGGGCGGTAAAAAACAAAGTGGTAGAAGATAGGATCCCTTACCTCAATAGTTTTGATGTACTGGTTCAGTATCTGGTGAGTTTAGCGGTATCCGATGGTTTCTATCCGGATACCATCTTTAAGGAAATACGAAAAACCTTCTGCTATCAGGCTATTTCCGAAAATCAATGGAATTGGATATTGAACCTTATTACCTTTGGTAGCCAGTCCCTGCAGTCCTATGATGAGTACAAAAGGGTGGAAATTGAAAAGGATGGACGTTTTAAGGTCAATAATAGGGGCATAGCCATGCGGCATCGCATGCAAATGGGCACTATAGTGGGTGATTCGGATATTGTAGTAAAATATCAAAGGGGTGGATATATCGGGACTATAGAGGAATATTTTATTTCCAAGTTAAGCCCAGGGGACGTATTTACTTTTGCAGGGCGAAATTTGGAACTCATTCGAGTAAAACATATGCAGGCGCACGTTAGGAACTCCACCAAAAGAACGGCTAAAGTACCCAGTTGGATGGGCGGCCGTATGAGTTTTTCGGCCCAAATGTCAGAGCTGCTCCGTTCCGAACTCCATGGCATCTCGGATGATAACATTAAAAAGTCAAGAGAATTAAAGGCACTTTCCCCCGTTTTTAGGGAACAGGAAAAAGAAAGTATGGTTCCGGGACCGAATGAATTTCTAATCGAAACCTTTAAGACCAGGGAAGGATACCATACTATTTTTTATCCCTTCGAGGGGCGTTTTGTCCATGAAGCCATGGCCAGTCTTCTAGGCTATAGAATTAGTTTATTATATCCCATTAGTTTTTCATTGGCGTATAATGATTATGGCTTTGAATTACTATCCGATCGGGCCGTTAATGTGCAAGATGTTATTGATAACAACTTATTCTCAACGCAGTTTATAACTGCCGATTTGCAAAACAGCCTAAATTCTACTGAAATGTCCAGACGTCAATTCCGGGACATCGCCGTCATATCCGGTCTTGTTTTTACCGGTTATCCGGGAAAGGGGGTGAAAATGAAACACCTGCAGTCCAGTTCGCAATTACTTTTTGACGTTTTCAAGGATTATGAACCAAATAACTTATTATATCAGCAGGCATATACCGAAACATTTGAGCATCATTTGGAAGAAGGCAGGCTCATATTGGCTTTGGAACGTATCAACAACCAGCATATTTTATGGAAAAAATGTAAAAGACCCACTCCTTTTAGTTTTCCCATTATCACTGATCGGCTACGTGAAAAACTATCTTCTGAAAAACTGGTAGACCGTATCAAAAAAATGACAGCAATTTTAATGAAGCGCTAATATGTACCTCTCAATACACCTACATAATGAGGAGTTACAACTCCATCACTCCGGAGCGGTATTTTGGAAAACGCGGAACATGCTGTTGATTGCCGATCTACATTTCGGGAAAATAACCCATTTTAGAAAATACGGTAGTGCGGTTCCACAAAATGCCATCCAGAGAAATTTTGACCAATTGAACCAAGTGACAGCCCTGTTCAAGCCAAAAACGATCTGCTTTTTAGGAGATCTTTTCCATTCCTATTTAAACCAGGAATGGGAACTTTTTAAAAGTTGGACCACAACTATAAAATCAGAAATACTTTTAGTAAGTGGTAATCATGATATTATTTCACCTTTGCTGTATGAAGAAATAGGCATAAAAATTCAAGACAAGCTCCTTATGAAACCTTTTTTTTGTACCCATCACCCCGAAAAAAAGGCCGGTTTCATAAATATTTGCGGGCACATCCACCCAGCGGTAAGGCTTACAGGTATGGGTAGACAATCGATTAAACTAGCTTGTTTTTTCACCAATGAAGAGCAATTTATATTGCCCGCTTTTGGTGAATTTACCGGTACCCATGTAATGAAACCTTCTATCAGCGATGTGGTGTACGCCATTGCGGAGGAAAAAGTAATGTTGGTATAAAGAAAATAAGTAGGTCAACACAAGGACGGAAGAAGAAATAAACTATAGAGACCTATGAAGGTCCACAGCAAAGTACGCCACCAATTGATGTGAACCAATTGTTTTAGCATATGTTCATCCGCTTTCCCACGGGATATATTGTTATGCATGGGAACAAATTTTGCAAAGGTGATAACCCATACCCCCAAAATCAGGATAACGTAAACTATACTATAAAAAGAAAACTGATCAATCAATTGATACACCCCAATCATTAATTGCCCCAGCATTAAGGGAATTACGATATAAGCGATTCGCAAGGTATATTTTTGATGCCATTGGATCAATTCCTTGGAAGAGTAATAAGCAAATGACGGATAAATAACCAGTTGTACCATCCAAATAAGTATAAGGAGCCCAAAATCCAACAGTAAACGCAACATATTGATATCCAAAGATTACTTATTTAATTTTCAGTTCCGTATCCAATTTTAGTAGATAAGCATTGCCTTTATCCAAATGGTTTTGCTTCTTTTCATCGGGCATCTTATCCAACATCCTAACCAGCATCCCCAATCTTGGGTTTTGTTCAAAAAAGCTACGATGTGTATCCATAAACCGCCAAAAAAGTCCGTCCCAAATTTCTTGCCACCCCCCTTTTTTATAGTTGCTCATTTTCATTAAGTAATTGCTGCCGCTAATATAGGGTTTAGTGGCCATCAATCCTCCATCCGAGAACTGGCTCATTCCATATACATTGGGTACCATGACCCAATCATAAGCATCTATAAAAAGCTCCATAAACCAGCGATATACCTCATCGGGGTCAAACTCACAAAGGACCATAAAATTTCCCAAGACCATAAGACGCTCTATATGATGGCAGTATCCTGTTTTCAGTACCCTCTTAATGGTCTGGTCCATGGGCGGTATTCCCGTTGTTCCATTATAAAAAGAGGTCGGTATTTTCCGTTGAAAATTCCAGAAATTGGTTGTGCGCTGATCGCTTCCCCTACTGATGTACATGCCCCTTATAAATTCTCGCCATCCGATGATCTGTCTAATAAACCCTTCCACGGAATTCAGCGGTACTTTATGTTCCCTTGCATATTCAAGTGCATTTCCTATTACACTGTCCGGTGTAATAAGGCCTATGTTCATCATGGGGGTCAACACACTATGGTGTAGAATGGAATTTTCGGCTACAATAGCATCCTCATAGGTACCGAACTCCATAAATCGTTGCTCTAAAAACTGTTGAAACCAAGCATTGGTGTTTTCAAAACCAATGGGATATAGTGGTTGATCGGAAACTTCGCCCAAGTGGTGCCCAAAATATGTATTTACATACATCTTGGCTTCCTCGTAGTGCATATCCATATCCGGATATTGCACAGCGGGCGCTACTTTCTTTACCGGATACTTTTTTCTGTTTTCGGCATCAAAAGTCCATTTGCCCCCAACAGGTTTTTCATTCTTATCTGTTAGAATAGCTCTCTTTTTTCGCTCTTCGATATAAAAACTTGTCTGATGGTATTTCTTTTTATCGGTCCTAAAAAAAGATGACAGCGCTTCCTTAGAATTTAAAAACAGGGGGGAATCGTGGCGGGTATATGTTATTTTTGAACCTTGACAGGCCATAATGAGATGATTCTCCAACCAATTATCCACAGGGTCTATGAAATGAATATGGGTTACTCCATTTTTTTTTAAATATAAAATCAAGTCTCTGATATCAGAATTGTCATTATACGAATCTACATAATGAACACTTCTACCCTGTTTCCTTAAAAAAGCCTCATAGTACTTCATGGTACTTCTATGAAATGCTATTTTCTGTTTGTGGAAGGCATATTGTTTAAAAAACAAATATTCTTCTACCATAAAAAAAGGAAAATCGTTTTTTAGTAACGGACTATCCTGAAGCAATTGGTGTGGAAAAACAAGATTGGCAGATTTCATTGTTTTTTGTTTTTGCGGCAGCGTTCACTACAATACTTTACATTCTCCCATTCTTTACGCCATTTTCTACGCCAACGGAAAGGACGTTGACAACATATGCATATTTTATGGGGCAGGTGCTGCTTTTTCATTGAATTTTAAAATCGGGCAAATCATTGACACGGGCATAAGGATAACGTTCCACTTTCTTAAGATCGTAATACGAATTTAGCCCCGATATGCCTATACTATTGATTGATTCCAAATCAATATCCCCATCCACTATGGCTTCGTCCGCAATAAGCAGCTCTTGGATCTCTCCTATAATGAGCACCGTTCCGTTCCGTTGTATAGGCAGGGCCTCTATAAACTGCATTCCCATTTTTAGCCTGCTTTCCTTAACAAAGGGAGCTTTAAAATCCGAGACATATTCGGCTATGAAACCGCAAGTTTCAAATTCAGAAGTTTCCTTATCAAATTTGGCGGACGTATAATGTGCATTTTGGGCATGCGAACTGGGTATATGATTAATGGTATACGTACCGTTTTCCATGATATTTTCATACGTATGACGTGGTACTTCCCCAACAGGCCTGCAAATGAAGCCCAAAAGCGCAGGGTCGCTCCCCAAATGTACAACAGAACTAAAAATAGCTAAATTGGCATGACCATGATCCGAGATGCTCCCTATAAGATTAGCGGGCTTAATTCCGGAAACGGCATTAACCACGGTTAGGCGTTCTACCCTATCCATTTTTTTGATATCCTCTCTTGTATAGTGCATAGGTTAATAGTTGAGTTCTTTTTTGCATTTTTTCCAAAAACCAAAGAATGAAGGGTAGTACCCCCTAACATTGAACATCCAGTCCCTGTTTTCCATAGTACCCTTATAGTGCATGCTTAAAGGGTGTTCCTTATAATAAATATCCATTGATCCATATGCATTGACTAGCTCGTCAAACTCTCCTACATATACTTCCAGTGACTTAATGTTCTTTGAAAGCTTAAGAATAAAGTCCAGGGTTTGGCTCGATACCGGATATTTCCGAAAATGTGAGGGCTCTAACAATAAAACCCTATTGGCCTGCATACCTTTTTTCCACTCGGGATCCAAGTTGTAAAAATTATAAATCATTGTAGGCAAACCAACATCTATATTAATTATTTCCTTGCCGGGCAACGGCGTTGTTAAACTAGGCTTTGCTATGTCCTTCAAAACATCTGGCGCGGTGAGGTTTTCAAAGTCACTATAGGCAACATCCAAAAAGGTGTTCTTTTGATGGGTATTACAGTATTTATTTATGTTTTCCTGATTGGCATAATACTTTTTGTTGCTGTTACTACCGGCTACCCATTGCCAACTTAACGCGTTGCTGGCCCAATCCGCATCCAAGAGATGGTAATACATCCATTGGGCCGGAAATTGCCAATAACTACCGGCTACATTACATGTAATGGACGCCACGTACATTCTAAGATGATTATGCATATAGCCGGTTCTATAAAATTCCGATATGGATTTATCTATAGCGGTAATTCCAGTGTCTGCCTGGAGGATGGCATTGGGCAACCCATGGTTACCAATGCCTCCTTGAGGCCTTTTTAAATCGGTATTGATCAGATCCCCTTTTTCGACCCATACCTGCTGCCAGTAATCGCGCCAAGCCAATTCTTGAATAAATTTTTCAACCAATGCCGGTGAATAACCCTTATCCAATACTTTGCTTAAAACAAACTTGGTAGAAATGATTCCTCTGGAAATGTATGGGGAAAGGTAAGTGACCGCACCGTTTATAAAATTACGGGATTTACCATATGTTATTGGGTCAATTTTAGCAATTCGTTCTACTATTTCATCAATGCCAGTGGGGAAAATTTTAGAATCATTATTAGACGTGGAAGACATTATCGTTTACTGATTTTGTTTCCCGATATCGCTTTTTGTCGAGAACATTTAAACCTACTGATCTCAGGGTTTCTTTTTTTTAAATGTTTTTGGCTAACCCCACTATTTACGCGTTTACGCCAACGTTTAAAACTGCTTTTCTTGAGATTTGAACGCATCAGCTTTATGACCTCTTTTTCCGGAAGGTCAAATTGAAATTTGATCGCTTCAAAAGGGGTACGATCTTCCCATGCCATTTCTATTATGCGATCTAGTTCGCGATCTGTGAACTCAACTGTCATAAGAAGGCGCCTAAAATGTTCAGGATTGTTTTAACTTATCTATTTGTTGAAGTATCTGATCCGCCTCATATACCTTATCATCGCTCAGTTTTCGATTGGTTTTGGATAGACGATGTGCTTCTTCCATCAACTTCTTATATTTTTTCTGGAGTACTTCTTCTTCAGATTTTTTTTTAAACAGACCGAACATATGCTACAGATTAATTTTTTAAATACGATTAGTGTACACCTTAAGTCACCTAACAAAGATACAAACTGTTTATCTATTTTTATTAAAAGTTAAACAAAATTATATCTATTTTAATATTTACCTATTTATCACTTAGGTATTCATTGGAAGGTGTGGTGACATTATGCTTTTATTCCAATAGAAAATTTGTAGCGAAAACATGCTATTGGATACAGCGCTGGGTTCTATCATCGCCTGGTAATCTGGGAAGCTCCGGAAAGGCTTTCCTTTACGATAACGGCACTCCCATCATAAGTTAGGGTACTCGCCCCCGAAGCACGTACATCTATAGTTTCCGATACGGAAAGAAAGGCATCGCTGGCTCCTGAAAGTTCTATTTTCAGCCGCTGCACCAAGGCATCAAAATCCCTTACCCTACTGCTACCGGAAAGTGAGGCATCCAAAATAGCGATGGTTCCGAAAACATCCAGGTCAGAGGCTCCATCGGCATCTAATTTTAAGCTACCTATTTCTACTTCTCCAGTAAAATTAGTGGCGCCCGAAAGGTCAATTTGTACCTGCTGGGCCACCAAAGGATTCTCTAACCTAATCCGGGAAGCTCCAGATGCCCTAAAGTTCCTTAAATCCCTGGTTGTAATAAAGACATTCATTGTAACATCTCCCCTAAGGTTGGTATTTTTTGCTAACTTTAAAATCAAAGTACCGTCTTCCTGGGCTATGCTGATTTTATCCTGAATGTTTTCATTGGCCTCGACCCGGATGCTTTCCTCAGTTTCCGAATAGGTTACGGAAACGTTGAACGCATTGGACACTCTTAAACTAGAATAACCGGTAAACCTCAATTCTCTACTGGTAATAGTATCGGAAACTCTAATGGTTTCATTATCGCAAGCAACCAGCAAACCAAGCATTAAAAAGAGGTATATATATTTTACTTTCATTTTATATCAATTTATAATCTATCCAATAAAGTACTGTTTACCTGTCTTGCAGGTTTCCAGTGAAAATTTACGGGAAACCACTCTTCATTTTTTAAGAGGTCAACACCAGCAGATTCGGAGTTTTTTTTAAGGTAGACCTGATTATCTTTTGAGAATACGAATCTTGTTGGTATTCCTTTCGTAGGCGCACTATCTTTTTGTTTATTCTCCATCATCAATTTTCTTTTTATATCTGTTCCTTCCTAAATTAAAAACCCCTACTTTAATTCCGATTCCTGCTGAAAATCCGTTAATCCTATCCAAAGGGCTGGGATCCGGACTTAAATCGATTTTACTGGAAAATCGATATCGAATGCCCACTTCCAATTGTAGATATCTAGAAACATTATATAGCATATTTATACCCGGCTCTATTACGAAAAAAGCATCTGAGGTATCCACATCATTATCATCGAAATCATCGTCAAATACGCGGTCTCCGTCCACATAAGCTATACCACCCGCTCCAATGAGAAGGGGTATAGAGAGGTTTACCCTGGACTTACTAAAAAAAATAGGCTCCAGATGTAGACCCCCATAGCCGCCTATGACATCCTCATTGTTGGAAAAATTTAAATTAGGTAAATCCTGTTGGGAATAAAAGACAACGCCGGACCACCCTACTTCAAATTGTTGATTGGCAACATAAGCAACTTTCAGGCCTGCCAAATAGGTATCCTTACCATCTATTTCCCCATAATGCGCGGTAATGCCCAAGTAAACGCCATGAACAATATTTCTGCGATCATTAAATTCCACATAATCCTCGGAATCCTGTGCGCTAAGCAGGGAAATGGAAGCGAAAAAAGTTGTTAGGAAACAACGTATTTTAAGTTTCATACTTTATTATTTTTTTGACAGGTATTTTAATAGACATTCCAGATTAAAAAAGGTTGCATACCAGATTACATTTTTTTTAAAAGGCATATATTATATTTCCTTAAGTTGAATAGCGCCCTTTTTTCCCGTAATGGAAATTTCACCGCTAGGGTTTTTGCCATAAGAAGCTTTTATTTCCCGAATTCTCTTGCCTTTATCCAGCATCTTTGTATCCACATTTTTAAAAGATTTGGGGATTCTTAACAGTCCTTGTTCCAACGTAGCATTGAATTTAAACTCAAAGTTTGAAATATTGAGATTTATTTCCGAGGACTCCTGTCTAAGATCTACGACAACGTCAGGATTATAAATTTTAGCGACTTTTAAATCCGTCACTTTTAAAGTAAGATCTGCCGATTCTTCAATGGTATTCAAATACATACGTGTAAATCGCAGGTCTCCATTAATCTTTCGTACTTTTTGTATGGTAATATCATCCTTACTGGAAAACAGCTCCAACAAGGAAACTTTCTCTATTTTGATAGTCCCCCCACTGCTATTAAGCCTCAAGTCCCTAGAGGAGTCCATATCCAAACTTGCATTTTTTAAGCGGATATTTCCGTAGTTAATGGATTTTGCCCTAAGCTTTCCGTATTTCACGGAGATGTCAGCATTGTTAAGATTTTCATTGATCCAGATATCCCCATGTTGAACATCTCCGTTCAATTTACCGGTCCAGTCCTCAATAATGACATCCCCGAACTTGTTGGTTATATCCATCTCGGCACCAAAGGGCAAGTGTATGGTGTAATCAATACGAACATTACCTTTATCAAAATCGAATGGATTCGCCTTATTAAAATAACGCGAAAAAATATTGGTGCTTTTCTCCTGAATTTCCGAAGTTATACCCACAAAATCCCCTGCATCCTTAATTTGGGGATTTATGCGGTCCAGCATTTTTTTTGCGTTCTCCTTTTTTTTATGGGTCACCGAAATTTGAATCGTAACGGCCAGTGAATTCTTTTCCCAACCTGTTACCGTGATATCACCATATTTATTGTCTACATATAATTCTCCACCATTGGTCATCGTATAGGTACGCTCAACTTTTTTCGATACTTTTTCTTGCCCCAACAACGCATAGCCCCAAAAAACGACCATAAGCATAGGCACCCATTTTTTACAATATATATACATCCGTATCATTTGATTTTTTTGACTCATTAATTTGTCTTAATAGATTTTCTATCAATTCTATACGCTTCTTGTAATTGCTCACAATGGCCTCTAAGACCCGTTCGTTATCCAAGTTCTTTTGCATTTCTAACCGCAAAGTTTTGTATTCATCATCCAAATCATCCATGAAACCTAGAAACTCTTCCTTCTCTTCCTTGGACAATTTAGGATGGTTCCGAACCAATTGCACCTGATGTGAGACCAAGCTTTGGTAATACGTATCGATATCATATAATTCCTTATCCACCAAGGTATCCCCCTCACTAAAATAGTTTACTTGACCCGCCAATAAACCGATTAGGGCGAACAGGCCCAATGCTATAAAAATACCGGCGGCCACCCTGAATTTAATGGACCTCCATAAAGGAACCACCTTTGGTTTTGCTGTATCCAATCTAGACTCGATATTTGCCCACATCTTGGACCTATCCGCAAGATGCTCGTCAAAAAGTGATCTGTTCTCCTTTATGTGTTTTTCAAATTCGTCCATTACAAGGTGTTTACAATTTCTATCAATTTCTTTTTGGCCCTGTGGTATTGCGATTTAGAAGTGGATATGGAAATATTCAACACTTCGGCAATTTCCCCATGATCATATCCCTCGATCAGATAAAGATTTATAATTTGTTGGTAGCCCAAAGGCAACAGGGAAATTCCTTTTTTGACCTTTTTGATGTCCATGCGCTTTGGCTTCTCCTCCTTCTCTTCCTCAATATAATGGGCATGCTTTTCCAGAGGGGTTACCGGCACTTTCTTCAATTTTGCATAATTGATGCTTTTATTGATAACGATCCTTTTTAGCCATGATCCAAAAGTGCTTTCAAAACGAAAAGAATCCAATCTTCTAAAGGCATCCACAAAACTATCCTGCACCACATCCTCCGCATCCTCCTTTATTCCCAACATTCGCATACTTACATTATACATGGCATCCACATAGAGCTCATACAATTGGTATTGTGAGTTTCTATCACCGGACCTGCTCCTTTCGACCAAGTCCTTATGGGTATAAATTATATTGGATTCCAACTAGATTCAGCTAACTATTACGTTCGGCAAAAGTACTTCTCTTTACTATTATGGACAGTTGAAAATGTAAAAGGTTGCATGCATTAAAATAAAATAGCCCTTTCCTATTGAAATGTAAAACTAGTCCGTACGACCTCCGTCAGCCTAAAATAACCATGTGCATAATTATCGGGGTTGTCCAGATTGATGCAATTTCCCCTAAGGGGTACGGGCGTAGTGCTAAAAGGACCTCCATCGCCCTCTGCTTGTTCTATAAGTATGCTTACATAATTGAAATAGGCCCGGGAAATTCCCAACAGTTCTATATCTACAATATCCCCGGGGGCAAATTCTTCGGTATTGGTGGTCTCATCTTCCTCTTTTTCATAAAACCAACTGATCTCATTACCATTCACGAATTCATCATCCAGTTCTTCCAACTCGGGAAGTAGGTCTCCCCGCTCCTGAAATCTAAACAGATAAAAATTATCTTCATCTTCGGGATCCGTGAATATTACATTGACTTCCAGCGCTTCATCATCAAAACCATCCTCCGTGGACTGGGTAAGTTCTGTAATATCGGTTACTGGCATTAAGGTCTCGTTGGCCGTATATCTCTCGCCATTATAGCGCACCGACAACGTATAGGATTGGTTTAGCACGGGTACAAAATCCTCAGTGGTATACTCCCCATTGTTTTGATCTGTAAAAACAAACTCCGCCCCACTGTTATCATTGGTCACGGTAACAGAGGCCCCCAAAACGGCAGTATTCGAAGCGGTGTCAAAAAAGGAGGTGGACGTGCTTAATTTTACAGTTTGTTGGTTCCCGGTTGTTCCTTTCTCCCAGTCCAATGAGGCCTCGATGGTAAGCCTTTCTTGTGCGGTCTGGACTTCAACCTCAATTACATCCTCACAAGATGCAAAGACTACGGTGATACAAAGTATGATACTTCTTAAATATGTTTTCATTTTCACTAAAATTTAAAATTATAGGTTACTGAGGGGACTATTCCAAATATGGCAGTTCTGGTAGCCTCGTTCGCACCCGTTTCTATATTTTGTCCAAAAGAGACCGAAGCTGCATTCCTACGATTGTATAGATTATAGATGCCAAAGACCCATTCACCCTTCCATCGTTTATTTGGTTTTCTATTTGGCCTGTAGGTGGCAGAAATGTCCAGTCGGTGATAAGCGGATAGTCTATCTGAATTCCTATCCGAAAAAGTTGCTATCGAAAGCCCTTCGTACTGAAATTGTCCATTGGGAAAGGTTACCGGTCGTCCGGTTTGGAAAATTAGATTGGCACCAAAACTCCACTTATCATTTAACCTGTAGGCCGTTGTCAACGAAAAATCATGTGTCCTATCGTAAGGCGTATTGTACCAATCACCATTATTTATTCCGGGACCCCCTGCATTGCCTCCAGGGGTGCGTTGTTCAGATTTTGATAATGTATATGCGAACCATCCTGTAAACTTACCCTCGTTCTTACGCATCAAGAATTCTAGGCCGTATGCCCTGGACTCCCCATTTAAAATTTCGGTTTCAATGTTATTCTGTCCTATAAGATCAGACCCGTCTATATAATCTATGCGATTGTCGGTATTCTTATAATAGACTTCTACTTCCAAGGAATACATCTTTTCATTGAAATTTTTAAAATAGCCAAGAGCATATTGATTGGACAATTGTGGTTTTATAAATGGTCCACTGGGAGTCCATACATCCAATGGCGTAACCGCGGTGGTGTTTGATAATAAATGAATGTATTGCGCTACTCGTGAATACCCCGCCTTTATGGAGGAAGACTCGTTTAATTGATAGGCCAAAGAGGCTCTGGGTTCAAAATTGCCAAAACTCTCAATGGTCTCGGCTCGTCCAAAATTGGTCTCGCCACTTTCTATCCCTCGCTCATAAATACCCAAAGCGGCATTGTACACCACCGGTTGATCGTTTACATAACTCGCAATGGGTTGCCCAAAACGATTGAATGTGCTGTAGCGTAGTCCATACTGTACCGTTAACCTATCGGTGAGTTTATGTTCGGCATTGATATAAAGGCCACTTTCCAGGGCTCTTTTTCTGTCCAGGGATAAGGGGTTAACGGCAGATGTTTCTGAAGTGGGACGTATTTGTCCAGGATCAAAATCATAATAAATACTGCTAATTCCAAAATCCAGTTTAAATTGGTCATTGGCATAATATTTAAGATCGTACTTTACATTAAAATTATTAATGGATGAAATCCAATCGAACTGATCAATAGTGATTCCCAGGTCATAATCGTATTTACTATAAATAAAAGAGGCATTTGAGAATAGTTTGTCGTTAAAAATGTGGTTCCATCGCAGGTTTCCGGATAAATTTCCATAACTGCTATCAAAGCTATCCCCAAAGTTAAAGGCGTCCCTACCAAAGTACCCGGAAAGAAAAAGTTTGTTGTTCTCGTTAAGATTGTAATTTGCCTTGAGATTTAGGTCGTAAAAGTTGGCGCTATTCTCTTCTCCGGCCGCTTGTAAAAAGAGATGTGCATAGGAAGACCTGCCAGCAATTAAAAAAGAGCCTTTATCCCTAAGGATTGGCCCCTCTGCAGCCAACCGGCTAGAAATTATACCAATGCCGCCGGTAAGGGAAAAGTTCTTACTGTTACCATCTTTCTGCCGTACGTCCAATACCGAAGAAACCCGCCCTCCAAAACGGGCGGGAATACCACCTTTATAGAGTTTAATATCCTTAATGGCGTCAGCATTAAAAATAGAGAAGAAACCCAATAAATGAGAGGTATTGTATATGATGGCCTCATCCAACAAGACCAGGTTTTGGTCGGCCGCTCCGCCCCTTACATTAAATCCGCCGGTACCCTCTCCACTATTGGTAACACCGGGCAGCAATTGAATGGATTTTATGATATCCACTTCTCCCAGTACAACGGGAATTTGTTTCACGGTTTTAATGTTTAATTTGGAGACACTTAATTCTGGTTTTTTAATATTTACGCTTTCTGGCTCTTCGGAGGTAACCGTCACCTCATCCAATTGGGTAGTAAACTCTTTGATCTCGAAATCTATTTTTTGATTCCTATCCAGTACTATTTCCTTCCTCACTTCTTTATATCCTACATAAGAAACAATGAGTGTATAGTTCCCTTTCGGAGCTGTAATGGAATAGAAACCGTATTCATTGGTAATGACCCCAATGGAAGTATCCTTTAATACGATGGAAGTTCCAAAAAGTGTTTCGCCATTGCCAACATCCTTCACGGTACCGCTGAGCGTATAATTTTCCTGTGCAAAGGAAACTGCTACCAGCAACTGCATTATGTATATTATTTTTTTCGTTTTTTGATGCTTCATTATAAATTTTATTGATTTTTAACTGTTGTAAAGACGTCAGTACTACTGACAGTTAAAAGCAAAAAAGGTTGCATCATTCCCATAAATAGGACACGATAATTTTGTTTGAAGCCTATAAAGTGAAAGAAGAACAAAGCCGGCCACCTACTTTTCCATACGATAAATAAGTGGTGGGTTTAGAAAGGAACTACATTTTCAAAGTCAAAAAGAAAAAAGCCTTCAACATGGGTCGAAGGCTTTTTGCAGTCCGGATGGGAGGTCAACCCTAAATCCCAACCATCCATA
>JBCBZE010000223.1:0-5892 GCA_039815505.1 Bacteroidota bacterium
GCGACCTTACTTGGGGAATGTGCAAAATCTTTGTACACGACCGAAGTATCTGTCTCGGCTATTTTTTCCAAGCGTTTGGAAGCCCCCTTAAATGTGGTTATGGCTTCATAAAAGTCATCCTCGTCCAAACCCATATTCTGACAAATCCATTTAGCCCCGGCCAAATTATTTAAATTGTGCTTTCCAAAAATCTCAATGGGCATATCGCCTTCTGGCGTTGCCAATAATGTTTGTCCATCTTTTACGCTGTACTCGGGCGTGCTATAGGGTAATTTACGAATACTGTTCTCTGAAGCCTCTACAACTCGTTTTACCTCTGAATCTTCCTCATTGTAGGTAATACTTCCACCTTTTACGATACCGTCCACAAAAATTTGGAATTGATCCACATAATTTTCAAAGGTGGGAAATACGTTAATGTGGTCCCAGGCAATACCACTTAATAAAGCAATATTGGGTTTGTAAAGGTGAAATTTAGGTCTTCTATCGATTGGTGATGAAAGGTATTCATCTCCTTCCAACACCATAAAATCATTGTCCTCGGTAAGATGTACCATTCTATCAAAACCCTCTAATTGGGCGCCTACCATATAATCCACCTCCCTTCCGTGATAATTAAGTACATGTAATATCATGGACGTAATAGTAGTCTTTCCATGACTTCCACCAATGACCACCCTAGTTTTCTTTTTGGATTGTTCGTATAAAAATTCAGGATAGGAATAAATCTGCAATCCCATCTTCTGTGCTTCTAAAAGTTCCGGATTATCGGCCTTCGCATGCATCCCCAGAATAACAGCATCTAAACCGGCGTTAATTTTATCGGGAAACCAGCCAAAGGATTCAGGCAATATTCCCTTGGCCGCCAAACGACTTTTAGAAGGTTCAAAAATAACATCATCGCTGCCCGTTATAATATCTCCCTTATGATGTAGGGCCAAAGCCAGATTATGCATAGCGCTGCCTCCAATGGCAATAAAATGTATGTGCATTATATAAATCTATTACAGGGTATAAAGATAGGTATTGGTTTTCAAATTTGGTTCTTATAACTTTCAATACCCATAGCCGTTCATGCAGCTAAAATACCTATGTGATCGATGAAATCATCATTTGATCCTAACAGTTTTTAACAATTTTAGTAGGATTCACCTTTCATTCGGCGCTTTTCACAACAATCTTTTGTAACAAGTATCGACCAAAGAATACATTTGAAAGGACAAACTCCAGTGAGTTTAGAACTAAACCAACCTTAATGCTGTACCAAAAAAAAATCGGTTCCATATGTAAATGGTTCTGTTTTTCCTTTCTTTTAGCTACTTCAACCTATGTACGTGCGCAATGTGCAGGCTCCGATAACTCGGTTACCGTATGTAATAAAGATCAGGATATATCAACAAGGACCTTTGACCTTTTCAATAATTTGTCCGGTTCACCAACACCTGGTGGTACCTGGTCTACGACCAATCCTGCCAACTTTTTTGCGCTCGACACCAATACCGGTATTGTGGACCTATGGCGCATCAATAATTTTGGTGCCCACCAGTTTGTGTATACCAATGATTGTGGAGGGCCAAATCCCGAGATGGCCACGGTGACCATAAACCTTGGTGGTTATCCCGGAGAGGATAATACGGATGGAAGTGCCAATGCATGCGGGGATAATCTTGCCGTAAACCTGTTTAGCTTTTTGGGGAGTGCCATAGACGGAAAAGTCCAAGATTTTAACGGTAGTTGGGAAGAGGTACCCGTTGGGGCAACTGGTTTTCTGGTAGGTAATATTTTTGATGCCTTCTCCGCAGGGCCTGGGGTTTATACATTTACCTATACCGTTGGGGCGGTCGACACATGTCCTTCCAGGGTATCTACCATAGAAGTAGAAGTGCATCCACCCGCAAATCCGGGTATACCTAACGACCTTGTCGTTTGTACCAATGAGGATTTATCCGGTCTTACCAATTTTAATCTTAACAACCTATTGGCCGGTGAAGACCTCAATGGTACTTGGTCCGAAAATGGCACCAATCAACTTAGTGACTTAACGGACAATGTTATAAATGTTGAAGAAATAAACACTAATTTCGGATATGGAACATATATCTTTAGGTATTCTGTGTTTCCCAGCCATCCTGTATGTACAGAGCGATTTGCAGAGGTAAATATTATTATTCTTCCAGCACTCGATGGAACTTTGGATCCACCTAATTTCTGCGCTGGTACACCGTACAACATTCCGCTGGATTATGACGATTCCATTTTGCCAAATGGAACGTATCAAATTGATTATAGCATAGATGATAGCACAGGAACAGAGACCGGGGTTTCCGATGTACTTCTTACAAACGGACAAGGCACTTTGGAAGTCTCCCCATTACTTGTTGCCACGAATGAGTTGGTAAATATTACGATCACAAATATAGTAGGTATTGCTCCCGCACGGGATGTATGTGCAACCATCAATGTGCCACAGGAAACATTTCTAGTTTCCAATGCTACCGCATCAGCACAGGATATTTGCCCAAATACCGATGTTACCGTAGATCTAGCAAACGTTTTGGATACGTTGGGAAACCTTTCAAATGACACTTATGACATTAACTATGTGCTTACCGATCCAAATAGCAATACTCAAAATCTTATAGCGCAGAATATTAACTTTTCAAATGGGGATGCAAGCTTTAACATTACCGATTCGGAGCTTTCAGTAGCAGGTCAGTATACCATTGATATCGCAATTCCGGCCAGTTTTCCCATTAATTGTATGATTACTGCAAATTTTGATTTAATCCCCGCACCTCAGGATATTTTATTGGATGTGATTGTTGATAATGCCTGTGATGCCACACAAATAGAGGTATTGGTAGATGCCCCTACCCTATCCAACGGGTTCTATAATGTAACCTATGAAGTAACAGAATTGAATTCTTCCGCTGTTTTGGTAAGCAACACTATAAATTTCAATGGTGGAACGGCAAATTATAACATTGATATTGCCACCCTTTCGGAAGGTAACTATACCGTTGTATTGAGAAGTACACAAAATGATACCACACTTTGTAGGACAGTATTCGATTTTGAACTTCAGGAAAATTTTGCGATTGGGGGTATTCCGGAAATACCACAAGCGGTGCCCAACCAGATACTATGCACAAACAGTTTTGCCCCAAATACACCGACCTTGGCAGACCTTTCGGTCACGGCAACAGGAAACATTTCCTTCTTTGATACGGCAACCGATAGCGTGGAACTCCCATTGAATACGAACCTAATAGACGGAGAGGACTATTTTATTACAAGTACCGATCCCATTAACAACTGTGTGAGTTCTGAACGAATACAGGTCATAGTTAGCTTGGTGACGGCCAACATGGCAATAACAACCAATGCCAATCCTGTATTTTGCGCTTCGGAAAATGCAACCGTTGCAGATATAACGGTTATCTCTCCCAACAATGGAAATATCGTATGGTACGATGCCGTATCCGGCGGAAATGCAATAGATACGTCACAACCTATAATAGATGGTATGTCCTACTTTGCGGTGGAACAGCTCAACGGTATCTGTGAAAGTGATCTGCGGTTGGAAATTATTCCAACGGTAATTGACCCGCCATTGCCCGATTTAACCAACAGCGATCTTTCGATATGCGGGCTCGATAACCCTACTGTAGCCAATTTAAGGGATTTGGAGAATACGATAAATGCGGAAATCAGATGGTTCGACACACCTACTGGCGGTACGGCCCTTTTAAATTCCGATGGGTTAAGGCAGGGAGCTATATACTATGCTGAAAGTTTTGATCTTGGTTCCGGATGTGTCAATGCAATACGAGTTCCGGTCACTGTAGACCTTACAAATTGTAATCCAGATGATTACGGGTTCTTTGTTCCCGATGGATTCTCGCCCAATAACGATGGTAGCAACGACACATTCTTTATTCCCAATATCGAAGTCATATTTCCAGACTTTACCATGGAGATTTACAACCGTTATGGGTCTTCTCTTTTTAAAGGAAATAGCAGCAATTTATTTTGGGATGGAAGCAATGGTAGTGGTATAGCGCCTAATGGAGTTTATTTCTATATCATAGAATTCAACAAGGAAGGGTTTGCACCAAAGCAAGGTAGACTTTATTTAAACAGATAACGGCCAACTGTCAATCAACTAAATCCAATGAAAAAAATATATCTATTTCTAACCCTATCGTTACTTATGCATTTTTATATGCATGCCCAGCAGGATCCCCAGTATACACAGTATATGTACAACATGAGTGTTGTTAATCCGGCATACACAACGAACGAAATGGGAGTTCTGGACGTTGGCTCCTTATATCGGTCACAATGGCAGAATGCCGTAGGAGCACCTACGACACTTACGTTCTTTATACACGCTCCGATTACGGAAAAAATAGAAACGGGCATTTCATTTATTACCGATGATATAGGAGATGGTGCATTAAAGGAAAACAATATATATGCAGATTTTGCCTATATCCTTAAGCTTACCGATAGAAGTAACCTTTCCTTTGGATTGAAAGCGGGAATAAGCACCTTTGAAACCAATTTTAATGGTTTTATGCTTCCCGAATTGCAGGATGACCCCGTTTTCAACGAAAACTTGGACAATACCTTTCCGAACATTGGCGTTGGAGCTTTTTACACAAGGGATAATTTTTATCTCGGAGTTTCCGCACCTAATCTATTAACAACACAGCACCTCGAAAACAGGGATGGTCTAAATACCATTGGTTCGGAGGAAATACATACGTTCATCATGGCCGGATATGTATACGAGTTAAATCCCGGGCTTAAGATAAAACCGTCCTTTGTCTCTAAAGTTGTAAGTGGTTCACCACTTACTATAGATGCATCGCTCAACGTCCTGTTCAACAACAAATTTGAAGGCGGTCTATCCTATCGACTGGAAGATTCGGTAAGCGCCATGTTCAATGTTCATGTGCTACCTGCCATACGGATGGGGTATGCCTACGATTACACCTTATCCAATCTTGGCGATTTCAACTCAGGTTCCCATGAAATATTCGTTCTTTTTGATTTGGACCTTTTAGGACTGAAAAAGGGATATGATAAATCTCCAAGATTCTATTAAAACATACAGATGAAAAAAATAGTTCTCTACATATTATTTTTTGGTTTCTTCCACACCACTTTTGCACAGCAAGAATTAAAAAGAGCCGATTCCTATTTTGAAAGGGCATATTATAAAGACGCTATACCACTTTATGAAGCGCTAATTCCCACCAATAGAAGTTCAAGGCTCGTTAAAAACTTGGCGGACTGTTATTACCGGACCTACGATATGAAATCGGCCACCAAATGGTATACCTATCTTGTTTCCAACCATGGCGATAACATAGAAGAAGACTATCATTTTAAATTGAGCCAATCATTAAAGGCCTTGGGCGAATATAATAAAGCCAACCAGGTGTTGATAGACTTTTATGGAAAAAGGGATAGTGTCAAATTAAACCGGATACAACAAGAGATTATCTATTTGGAGAATATCAGTGCTATAGGAGATCGCTTTTCGTTAGAAAACCTGGGTATGAATACAGAAACATCGGAATTTGGAGCAATACAGATAGATTCCAATCTTGTATTCACAGCTACACGAAAAAACACCTCTTCTTCCGGTAAGCTCTACCGATGGAACAATCAAAAATATTTGGACATATATAGTTTGCCTATGGATAAAATTCGATCGGCCGATGGTGAAAGTGTCAATTTTTCGGAACAGATCAATACAAAAATGCACGAAGGTACTTTTGCTATTACCAAGGACCGAAATACCTTATACTTTACACGAAACAATTATAACAAGGGCAAAAAGAAAACCGATTCCAAAAAAATCAGCAACCTAAAAATCTA
>JBCBZE010000071.1:0-11963 GCA_039815505.1 Bacteroidota bacterium
GAATCCCTTGTCCGTTTTACCGTTCCAGATTTGCTCGTAGTATTTTCCATCACTGTTTGGTTTGGCTGTTATTACTCCATGGGAGCTTAGCTCCCCATAAGACTGCCATGCGTTTGGCAAAATGCCCCCTCCGTCGAAATCTGTAACCAAATACACTTTTTCATCTTGCGCAAAATTGAGTTGAACAAGAAATAGTGATAAAAGAAGGAGAACCAAAGCTAACTTTTTTGTTTTCATATAGGATGGTATTTACACTTGCACAGATTTTGGCATGTTTGTATTTGTCTCCTACCAAAAGTATTTGTAGCGCGCATCCTAACAAAAGTAATTTGTAGCAATAACTATAAAATTTGATGCATCGCCATATTTCGCCGTTAGAACAAGGATTTATGGTGTTTGCAATGCCTTTGATTATGATTTGGCGCCTTGTAAATTTTAGTTGTGGGCCAAAGGAATACAGGGAGGAATAATTTGATCCCGATTAAAAGGCCATGGGAGTAAAATTAAACGTTACTTACTCGCATGGCCTTTGGTTCTTAAGCGTTCAACACGCGTTAAAAAGGTTGATGATTACCTAAGATCATTGTGTACATCCTCCCACAATATCGTCTATGAAATAGGTTTCTGTTGAACTTCCTCCCGGGTCAAAAAAGATTTGAATTTCGTTGTATTGTCCGGTGGGCGCCAATGGATCACCACCACCTGGATCTGAATCAAATGCTCGAGTGGCATTGGCAAAATCAAATTCCAGTTCTTCCCATCCCATGCCACTATGGGATGCGGTAACCTCTACCCCGAGTGCTCCATCCAGACCTTGCGTTAGATTGAACCTGAGGTCAACGGCCTCGTCTGACCATACCTTCATTTGAATGACCTTATCGTCTTCGCTGAAATCCGCCGGTTCTGCCGGGAAGTATTGGATAGCTTGAAACGCCGCACCACCACCTACTACTTCCAAAACATTGGATGCATCAGGGTTAGCTCCGGACAGATCTGGATTTGGGATAATTTGCGTAGAGGCAATTCCAAAAAACCCGAAAGTTTCTTCATTTTCCAGCGTAATCGATTCAAAAATCGGTGTGCATGGTTCGGGTTCTACCGGGGCATCGGGAGGGGCTGCGCCACCGTCAGGACATACACCTACATCATCCAAATAGAAGGTGCCGGCCACATCATCACCCGGACTTATAAACATTTGAAAGCGGATATATTCCCCGGTAGGGACAAAATTAGCCCCGTCGGCAATTCCAAGAGCGCCATCGGGATTACCTGTGAAACCTGCGGTCGCGGTGGTAAAATCAAAACGAAGTTCCTCCCATCCCGTGCCGGTATGGATCAAATTCACTTCTGCTTCGCGTTCCGTTTCATTATTTGGGTCTTGCTGTACCGTAAGCCTTATAGGGATTTCCGCATCTGACCAAAATAACAAACGCACCACTTTATCTTCAGCTGCGAAATTCGTAGGCCCCGTCATTTGCACCCCAAATCCATCAAAGTTCCCGCCTCCGTCCTGTGTTATTTCCAAAACGTTGGAAACATCCGGATTTGCACCTGAGGCGTCTGGATTGGGTACTACTTGAAGTTCTACACCATTAAAACCAAATGAAAATGCAGGATCGTTTCCATTGTCCCAAGTCACTGGAGCACTGAATATTTGCGTACATGGGTCTGCGGGGGGCACTATTTCAAATTGTTGTTCGGTAACCTTGTCATTAGCTGCAATGGCCCTGATAGTTATAAAAAAGTTCTCATCCGATTCAGGATAAATAAAGGTCAAGGATTGTTGTATTCCAATGAGCACCGTTTCCACACCCGGGAGTCCGGAGATAACCTCAAAAGCAGTGGCACCCTGTGCGGTTGGACTAACGGTAACCGAAAAAGGGGGCTCCTCATTATTAAATGCTATATTGGCCTGGACTTCTGTTGGAGCTGGTCCCTCTACCAATACCGCATCGAACTCAACCTCCCTATCGCAAGAAATTAGTATAAGGATTCCCATTCCCAATGAAAAGAATCGCAGAAAAAAAAGTCGCATAGTTGATTTGTTTAGATTTCAAGTAAACAATATAACTTTTTACTTCCTTTGGTAAGGGAATAGCTATATTTTTAGAAGATGTTTGCAACATTTGAAGCTTAATATGCTACAAATTTTATTTTTACTAGATACAAAATGCGCTTTCTTGAGCTTTCAATATATGAGTTAATGATAAAACTTAAAAAATATTATTTCAGGCTTTTACGGCTTGTATTTTTATTGGTTTTTCTTTTGAATGCGAAAGAGGGCATGTCCCAAATTGATTTCGATTTTTTGGAATTTCACTCGGTCAATGAAAATATTTTCCAACGTCCGATAACGGCAATGGTAATGGATAAGTTTGGCTTTATTTGGATAGGGACGGACGGCGCAGGGCTATACAAGTTTAACGGTTTTTCATATACCTACTATGTCCATGACCTAGAAGATAACAATAGTATAAATAGCAATTCGATAAGTTCCCTTTTTGTAGACACTTCAGGGCAATTATGGATCGGCACGGATGCGGGACTCTGCGTTTATAACGATGAACAAAACTCCTTTAAGCGATTTAAAAACAATCAGTACGATACCACCGGAACGAACTATACCAACATTTTATGTTTTGCCCAATATGAGGATAGATTTTTGGTGGGTACGTATGATGGGATAAGATCGGTTGACCAAGAGAATGGCTGGCTAGAGAATTACAGTTTAACGGGAACTTCGGTTCTGGACTTAAGGTTTTCCACAAAAGGGAACCTGTACGTCGCCACCAATGAGGGCTTAAAGCTTGAGCAATACCACCAAAGGGGGCAGACGGAAAATTTGTCGTTAACGCCTGATGGATCGGTACAGCAAATAACGAAATTGCATTTGGACAAACGAGAGAACCTCTGGGTCGGAACCCTCAGGAGCGGGGTGTTCAAAGCTGATTTAAAAAAAGTACGGACATCTTTTTCCAAATTGGATATTGTTCAAAGTGCTATCATGTCCATCACCAGTGGCATGGAACATGTTTTTGTGGCAGTTGAGAACGAAGGTTTGATCATTCTGGATATGAACGGAGGTATCGTAAAGCACTACAGATACAATGTACAGGATAACTATAGTATTGCCTCCGATTCTGTTTGGTCCATTTTACTGGATAATGAAAATAGGGTTTGGTTAGGGTATTATGAAAACGGTTTGGGTTTTTTTGACCAACACCACAATAAATTTAAATCTTTACAAAAAGACGACATTGGAAATAGTATTCAATCCAATGATATAAAGGCCTTGGCAAAAACTGAAGACGGTAAAATCTGGATAGCCCAAACCAATGGAATAGATATATTGGATGTGGATACTGGAAATGTAGTGAACGTTTACGGTACATCAAAGTCCGATTTTAAAGGTCTGGAATCTGGAATATATATTGAAGATATTTTCTTGGATAGCCAAGGTAATATTTGGGTAGCTACTTGGGGAAATGGGATATTTTTCCTAAAAGAAGGTACAAAGGCGTTTATCAATTTTACCAAGAAAAGTACATCCGGGGTACTGCTAACAGATAAGGTAAGATGTTTTACCGAAGATAGTTTAGGTAGGGTTTGGATCGGGTCTTTTTTGGAAGGGGTTTATTATTTTGACCCTAAAACAGATCAAATCAAGGCCCCAACAAGTGATTCTTATCTCAATTCCCAAATTATTCAAAAGGATGTCAAAGTGTTATACCATGATAGTTATGGTTTTATCTGGATAGGGACCTCTTCCGGGCTTTACCAAATTAAAGAAGATAAAAACGACTATGATATTGTAGCCCATAACAATGCAATTTCCTCTAAATTTGGTGGGCACCCCAGTTCTAATCGTATTTTGGATATTTTTGAAACCCAAGATGGGACTATATGGTTCGGTACTAATGGGGGAGGGCTGTTTTCTTATAAAAGGGATGAACGTGATTTTGAACGTTTGGAACTTAAAAATCACAATCTAACCTATGTCAATGCCATATTTGAACCGATAAAAAACGAACTTTGGCTCAGTAGCAAGCAGGGGGTTCTAAAAATTCATCGCGAAACCAAAGAATTCATCAGGTTTACCACAAACGATGGTTTATTGGAGAATTTCTTGATTGATCGGGCGATTGTTATGGACGATAATGACCGAATGTATTTGGGTACTAAAAAGGGCCTTAACATAATAGAACCCCAGAATATCGTTTACAATCCATACTTGACCAAACCCTATTTGAAAGATGTAAAACTATTTAACAAGAAAATAGATAAAACGGACCAATTGGGTTCTTTGCACTTTACTCCCGAATCCAACTCAATTACACTACGGCATGATCAAAATGTACTGACCATTGACTATGAGGCCATAAGCTATACCCGGCCGGAGAAAAATCAATATGCTTATTTTCTTGAAGGCTTTGAAAAGACATGGAACAATGTGGATTCAAAGACCAGTGCAACCTACACAAATCTAGCTTCTGGAGATTACATTTTTAAACTCAAGGCCTCTAACAATGACAATAAATGGAACGAGGCGTCCGTCATTCTAAAAATTAAGGTAATGCCGCCATGGTGGAAAACCCTATGGGCCTACATACTTTATCTTTTGCTTTTTACCGTTCTATTATTATCCGTAATGTTTCTGTATAAAAAGCGGGTCAATGAAAGAAATACCTTTCGGCTAGAACGGGAACGTAGAAAACAAAAAGTAGAGCTACAGCAACAAAAGCTTCAATTTTTTACAAATATCTCCCATGAATTCAGGACTCCCTTAACTTTAATAATCAACCCGATCCAGGAGTTGATCAAATTGGACGAGGCCGATTTTTCCAAATCCATACGTCAAAAACACCATATTATCCATAAAAATGCGGAACGACTTTCTAGATTGATCAATGAGCTGATGGACTTTAGAAAACTACAATCCAACAAACTTCGGTTAAGGATAAGCCAGTTCAACTTAATTGAACATACAAAAAGTATACTCAGTTTCTTTAATGAGGAATCCAAAAGAAGGGCGATACGCTTGGATTTGAAGTTGGAGAAGAAAAACCTGGATATATGGGCGGATAGAGGGATGCTCGAAAAGATTTTGTTCAATTTATTATCGAACGCCTTCAAGGTTACCCCCAACGAGGGTAGAATACGAATCAGCATACTATCGGGCCATACAAAAATACTGCCTTTGATAAGTGAAGAGACACCCATCCCCGTTGTGGAAATAAGTATAAGGGACAACGGCCCCGGGATTGATCAAAAAGACTACAAGAAAATATTCAAGAGATTTTACCAAATAAGTGAGTTGAACAAATCCTACTATGGAAGCACAGGTGTTGGCCTGGAAATGGTGAAGAGTTTTGTAGAGCTTCACAAAGGAATGGTAATGGTCGATAGTGAATTGGGCAAAGGGTCCGTATTTAAAATAATCATTCCCTATGGGAAAGAATTTTTTAAAGGGTCCCAACATGCTTCGGCCAATGGTAGGGAACAGATTATTCCACCAGATGATAAATTGAAACCAAAACATGAAGTCTATAGGATAGAGGATATTCTATCCAAGAAAGAGTTAAAAAAGAAGTTGCTTATCGTGGAAGACAATGTAGACCTTCAAGACTACCTTGTTTCCATACTGGAACACGAGTATGAACTAATTTTGGCTTCCGATGGCCAAGAAGGTTGGCTAAAAACCATGGAACATCATCCAGATATTATAATAACCGATGTCATTATGCCGCTTATGGATGGGATAGAGTTTAGCGAAAAAGTTAAAAACGATCCTTCGCTAAATCAAACACCTATTGTGATGCTTACCGCCAAGGAATTGACCAAGGATAGAATAAAGGGCATGGAGGCAGGTGCTGAAGCGTATCTTGTAAAACCCTTTGACACAAAGGAACTCAAAGTCGTCTTAAAACAGCTGCTTTTAAAGAAAGATCGTCTTTTGCAGCAATATTCAAATGTGCCCGTTCCCAACACGGAAAAAAAAGAAATAAATTTAGACAACGACTTTATTCAAAGGGTAGTGGAATATATTCAGGAGAATATTGAAAACACTTCTTTGAATGTTGAAAAATTATCTTCTCATCTCTGCCTTAGCCGAAGTCAGGTCTACAGAAAGATTAAGACCTTAACAGGTCTGTCTCCTATCGAATTTATCCGAAGAGTTCGTCTTGAACGTTCCAGAACACTTTTCCAAAACGATAAAAATCTAAATGTAAGTGAAGTTGCGCATAAAGTAGGTTTCTTATCGGCTTCGTATTTCACGGTTTGCTATAAAAAGCAATATGGTGAGCTTCCAAAGAGCGGCAAATAGCACATTAGTGGTCATTCTCCCATGAAACCCATAAAAGGCATCAATACGCTTTTAAATCATGAATTCCCCATGTATTTATGTGGGTTGTTCTAAATGCAACATATGTCATATTTATTGCATCAAATAAAGTCTCCTTAACCTTCTGGTAAAATTAACTTGCACTTCAGTAAATCTAACCACATCCTTATCTAATTGGAATCACGGTATTGATTTGGTCTGAAATTAAATCTAAACTAATCAAACAAATGAAGCTAAAGAACTTATGTCTTGTCCTACTCTTGGTCATAACAGGTGAGGCAATGGGGCAAGTGATTACCGGTATAGTAACTACGAATGACGGACCTCTACCCGGAGCTACGATCATAGTAAAGGGTACGGAAATAGGAGTGGTGACCGATTTTGATGGGAAATACACACTTAACAAGGTGAATAACGGGGATATTTTGATTTTCTCTTATGTTGGTTACAAGGCTAAGGAGGTCACTTACGCTGGTCAGGACGAAATTAACGTGGAACTTTTTGAAGACTTGGTAAGTCTGGACGAAGTGGTTATTGTAACCTATGGGACCCAGAGGAATACTCCGGTCTCCGTGGTAAGCGCAGAGGCGTTAAGCGAATTTCCAACAACAGATATAGGTCAGGCATTACAAGGTAGGGCCGCTGGTGTAACCATTACCAATGGTGGCTCGCCCGGGTCACAAACACTGGTTCAAATACGTGGTGTGAATACGTTTGGTGATGGGACTCCCCTTTTTGTTGTCGATGGGGTTTTTACAAACAGCATCAATAGCCTTGATTTGGCAAGTGTTGAGAAAATTGATGTGCTAAAAGATGCAGCTTCGCTGGCCGTATATGGTTCCCGAGGCACCAACGGCGTTGTTTTAATAACTACTAAGAAAGGTAAGGTTGGAGACGCCTCTTTGACGTTGAACGTATCTTCGGGCATCCAGGAATTTAATAGACGATATGATGTATTGAATACAGAGCAATATATTCAATTCCTAAGAGAAATCAATGCCTTGGCAGGGCAGAACGGGGGGCCGGATTTTCCTGTAGGGAGGATTAATAACGACCCTGCGTTTGATGGCGATGGTGTGGATACGGATTGGCAAGATGCTTATTTTAGACAAGCACCTACGTACAATATCAGCGCTAATATAAATGGGGGTAGTGAAAAAGCACGTTTTAATGTGGGCCTCTCACGGTTAGATCAAGAAGGCGTATTCATTGATACCGGTTTCACGAGGACCACGCTCAATGTAAATACGGATGCCAACGTTGGCAAATGGCTTGAGGTTGGACAAACACTTTCCTTGGCATATAATGAAACTGTATCCCCTGAACAAGATGGAGGGAGAGACCCTTTTCAAAATATAATCGGTCAGGCCCCTTATGTTCCGGTACGGACGGAAAACGGCCTTTTTGGGGGAACAAACTCACAAGATCTTAACGATTCCAGAAATCAAATTAGAATTCAATCTTCTCAAGATAACTTAACTCGATTTTCATCGGCCATAGGTAGTTTTTACGCAACTATCAATATAATCAACGGTCTTACCTACAGGTCGCAGTTTGGTCTAAACGCCAATCTGTTGTTACAGGACAGGGAGCGAAGGGCTTTCGCGGAAGATGGAGGAAGGTTTGCGAATCCTATTAATTTTATTGACAAGACCAGACAAACCTTATCCCAAACTGTTTTTACCAATACCTTGGCTTTTGATCGTGATTTTGGAAAGCACTCTATAAATGCTTCCGCGGTATTGGAACAAACACGGGTTAGATTTGAGTCGGCTTCAATTTCTGATAATAATGAGGTTTCCTCAGAAATTCCGGAAGCTTTTTCACCGAATGCAAGGGCAACTTCCTTTTCGGTTCCGGAAAATTTGAATTCCTTTCTTTTTCTGGCCGGGTATGAGTTTGACAACCGATATTCCGTAAGTGGTTCGGGAAGACGTGATACCTCCTCAAGATTTTCTCCTGAAAACGCTTCCCAATGGTTCTTTTCTGGTGCAGTGGGGTGGGATATCTCCAATGAACCCTGGTTCAATGTAGAAGCGGTGAATAGTTTAAAGTTCCGGGCAAGTTATGGAGAGACCGGGAATAATAGAACGGGTAATGCCGTCAACCAATTTTTGCCCACATTGGGTTTAAACCTTCCTACTTCTTTGAATGATGAGACTTCTCCTGGTATCAGTCCAAATAATGCCGCAAATCCCGATCTGCGATGGGAAACGCAAATCAAGCAGAATTATGGATTAAGTTCCGCCTTCCTTTACGATCAAATACAATTTAGCGTAGATTATTTCAAAAATCGTAGTGAAGACCTTTTGATACCTGTAGAGTTGCCTTCCTCCGCGGGTATCCCAGGGAATTCACAAACCGGTTCCACCGTTATTAGGAACGTAGGTGTGGTAGATGTGGAAGGTGTGGAATTTACGGTAGGTTATAACGACTATAAGGGGAAGTTCAAATGGAACTTTTGGGCCAACGTGACCCGATCCGAAAGTATTGTTGAGAGCCTGAGCGCATCTGGGGAGCCTATTGAAAGAGCGCGGTTAAACCCACCTTTTGCTTCGGCATTGAATAGACTGGCCGTTAATGAAGCTCCGTTCCACTTTTTTGGATTGGTAGCGGATGGGGTATTTTCCACCCAAGCGCAAATAGATGCTGAACTTCCCAATAATGCAGATGCCGCTGTGCCCGTGCAGCCAGGGGATGTAAGATTTCGTGATCTTAATGGAGATGGTCAAATAAGTTTGGAGGATCGGGATGTAATAGGAAATCCTAATCCGGATTTTACCTATGCCATTAATTTAAGGGCAGAGTATAATGGTTGGGATTTTGATGTCCTCTTTAATGGGGTACAAGGTGTAGATGTTCTAAACAGCAACATATTTTATCTGGAAGGTTTGGACAATGGATTAAACTATGGGACCCAAGTACTGCGAAGATGGCAAAATCCCGGAGATGTAACGGATATACCCAGATTTAGATTTGGTTCCAATATCAATAATGAGATATCTACTAGATACATAGAAGACGGTTCTTACTTGAGATTAAGAAATGTTACCGTGGGGTATACTTTCCCCAGTAGTCTAGTAAATAGGTCAGGGAAGGGCATTATTAAAAAGCTACGCTTTTACGTTCAAGGGCAAAACCTATTGACCTTTACCAATTATACTGGATTAGATCCGGAAATAGCGCCTTTTTATAATGCTCAAGGTCTGGTCGATGGGTTGGGGATCGATAGAAGTGCACAACCCAGACCCATTACCGTATTAAGTGGAATTCAAGTAGAGTTTTAAAAATAAATTGTGAGAAAGATGAAGAGAATCAGTAAATATTTCTTGAAGAGTACCGTATGTGTCTTCCTGTTTTTACATGTAGCATGTGATGAGAATGTCCCGGTAGAAAATACAAACGCGTTGAATCCTGAAATTTTCTTTGAATCCTTGAGTCAGGTAGAAGCTGCTGTCAATGCCAGTTACAATCAATTTCAGATTGTTTATCAGCGTAATGGGTATGTTTTTCCCGATGCCATGTCAGATGAAGTGGTTTCTAGTGGAGATCCAAACTTTGCCCCTTTCAATAGGTTCGAATTTAACGCTACCCTCAGTAATATTGCAGAGTATTGGACCGCCTGTTTTAATGGAGTGGGGGCATGTAATTTTGTTATAGGGAATGAAGAAAGAATGCGGATAAATGCTGCAACAAGTGATTTTTCGGAAGCGGATATTGATGATGCTCTTGGACAAGCCTATTATTTAAGGGCATTGTATTACTATCATTTAGTTAAACGCTTTGGTGGAGTGCCATTAAAATTGAATGTGGACACCGCATTGGAGGATACACCTAGATCCACGGCCGAACAGGTTTATGGCCAAATGATAGCGGATTTAATGTTATCCACACAGTTGACGTTTCCCAAAGGAACGACCGAAGTTGGAAGAGTAACACGTGAAGCGGCATATGCACTTCTGGGAAAAATCTATCTGCATAGAGAAATGTACCCGGAGGCGCAACAGGCCTTCAATAATGTAACCAATCACAGCTTAATGCCTTTGGAAAACTATCGCGATAATTTTAGTGAATCCGGGGAGCACAATGATGAATCCATGTTTGAAGTGGGGTATAACGGTGAAGTTGGAACCGAGCAGGAGCGCTGGGCCCAAACGGGTATCGGAACATCTGAAGTCACCTTCCATTCCCAAGATTATACCGGATGGGCAAACGCACGACCTTCGGCCAAGGTCATTGCGGAGTTTGAGCAGGACGATCCAAGGTTGAACACGGCGATACTTATAGACGGTACAAATACGTACGGACCGGGGGATGTGTTTCAATTTCCCTGCCCAGGATGTGTGGGAGGTCCGGTTTGGTATAAGTTTTCGCAATTATATGATAATCAGGATGTTTCCGAAAATAGCGGTGTTAATGTCAGGATTATGCGTTATGCGGACGTGGTGTTGATGCAAGCCGAAGTTGAATTGAACTTGGGGAATAACGAGGGAGCCATAGATTTTCTCAATCAGATAAGGGACAGAGTTGAAATGCCCAGGTATGGAACAGCGACTATGGACGCTAGAGGTTTCCCCGTAAACACTTCGGAACAAATATTCAACGCTATTGTCCATGAAAGATTTGTGGAACTTAGCGGAGAACAACAAAGATTTGATGATTTGGTAAGGTGGAATCTCGATGATCAGGAACTTTCAATTTTTCCTGATCAGAATTTTAATAATCCCGATGTATCCCAGCAAGCTGTCCGAGTTTATGACCCAAATGTACATAGGGTCATGCCCATACCGCAAAATGAAATAGATAGTAACACTGCCATTGGGCCTGGTGACCAGAATCCTGGATACTAAGGCATTGAGTTAGTTAAGTTTAGTTCTAATGAGCGGAAATTTTGATTTTCGCTCATTTCCTTTTTAGTATTTTAGAATAGAATTTGTTTGAATGATGGGTTAAATGAAAAAAGTATGTGGAGAAATCTCATAGTATTGGCGATGCTACTGTTTTTTGGCTGTAATAGCAATACCCCAAAAAAGGAAAAAACAGAAAATAGCAATGTATTGGGGGAAGCGCGAATTTTCACTAAACTAACATCGCAAACTACTGGAATACAGTTTGAAAACAGACTGGTGGAAAATGATACGCTCAACTATTTTACCTACCCATACCTATATATGGGTGGAGGCGTATCTGTAGGAGATATCAATAATGACGGTTTGAACGATCTTTTTTTTACCGGTAATATGGTTTCGAACAAATTATACCTAAACAAGGGTAATTTAGAGTTCACAGATATTACCCTGAATTCGGGATTGGAAGGAGATAAAAGGTGGTATACCGGTACTACCATGGCCGATATCAATGGAGATGGACTATTGGATATTTATTGTGCCGTGGCCGGACAATCCGGGAACAAACAAAATCAGCTTTTTATCAATATGGGAGACAATACTTTTGAAGAGCAGGCTGTTACCTATGGTTTGAACGATGCCGGAAACAGCGTGGACGCCACCTTTTTCGATTTTGATAAGGACGGAGATTTAGATGTATATGTAGCCAATTACCCCATTACCCCATTTGAGTACAATAGTTACCATTACAAAATGAGAATGGATCGAGTGAC
>JBCBZE010000386.1:0-2908 GCA_039815505.1 Bacteroidota bacterium
AATTCTTCGACGACCATGTCCCGTCTAAAACAAGATCACGGCCGTACGCGCTGTCTATCAATATATCAATGAACTCTTGAATTCCTACTAATCCTCCCGAAGTTCCCCCCGAAAGCGGGTGCAAATATATAACCGTTTTTTCGCTTACACAATACCTAAATCAAAAAAAATACAAAGAACATTGAAAAAAAATACAATTAACTGATTATCAGTATTTAATAATCAAAAAATAATTTACAAACATGCAGATCCAACACGAATAATTGGGACACGAACACTTCCCTTGGCTCCCCCAAAAAGCAGATGGGCAAAACCACAAACCTAAAAGTAGTATACTAAGATGCTCATAATCACTAAGAAAAGAAGTTCCAGACCAGACCAAATCGAATAACAAAGTCTCGATACGGGTAATCAGGAGCGGAATAGAAATTGAAGCCGGTAAAAGAAGAATTAAAATGCTCGGCCTTAAGAAATACTCTCGTTTGCCTAATCCTTGCGTTTATAAAAAAGTCCAGGAGGGGAAACCCGCCAAACTCTTCCCTGTTCTGAACATAGAATTCTCCCAGTAAAGGATTATACGCATCCGTATTATAGGATGTAAAGTATTTAAACGTTATACCAGTCTGTATGTACATGGCTTTTTTAAAGACATCATCGGAAAAGTATAGTGTATTCCTTGTAACCAACTGTGGAACGTTGAGCACCTCATTACTTTGCGAAACATTTTGATACAACAATGTGTTGTCAAGGGCAAATTTCCCTGACCTGAATTCCCTACTGTACTTAATTCTTAAATGATTAACACTATTGTTCTCCTGAAAAGGCCTAACAAGGGTATTTTCCTCACCGGCAGCTATCTGTTCTTGGGTAGCTGCAGAGGCAAAATAGGTGTAATTATCCGTGGTGGTGTACTTCGCTGAAATATTTCCCCACACTTCGGATTCCAAACTAAATTGGAGACTGTTTACGCTTTGTTCCTCAAAAACAGCCGTATTCTGCCAATTATAGTTCACATAATCGCTTTGATACAGAAGAAAGTTAAAATCGGGCATTCTAGAAGAAGAGTGTAAAGCGGCTCTTACTGTATTCTTTTCATTGATTCGATATCCTACGGATGCATTTATAAGACTATTGGTTAAATCACCTGACACCGTGTAACGAATACTCCCTGCTATATTAAAACCCTTTATTTGTTTTGAATAATCACCGCCTAGGGAAATTTCTTCTCCCTTGATCTGATTTCCTATGGTTTGCCCTTGATCATTAATAACGATACTGTTAAAAAAATAATTGTAGTTGTAGAGGCTTACAACCCCTTTAAGAACTCCTAGGGTGTTATTTGAAAATTCGGCACTCAGCTCATTATAACCTACTTTTAACCTTGCCCTATCCGATATCTCATTTACAAATGCCGTACCAAAAAACGCATTTTGAATTGTCTGCTGAAACTCATAAAACTTGGTTTCATAAAACGCCTGATGCCCTATGGACAATGAAGTGGACTTAACGCTACTTGAATCTTTTCTTCTATTGAGTAATTTATATCCATGTTCCAGAAAATAGCGTTTACCCAAAATTCTATTTTCTGCATCCGTTAGATTTACATCTATCCTTGAACGATCCGTAAAATCACTGAAATCTTCGGTGTCAGATTCCTCAAACTGCTGCCTGTTACTGATACCACCATTTTCCTCGTTCTCTATATCCTGTGCTGCTATATGGGCCCTTAAGGTGTATCTTCCATTTAAGGTTTGATAGTTGGCGGTTGTTCTAAAGTTGCCGGATTCGGCCTGATTGAACTGATACTTGCCATCTGATCTAAACCCCTTGAACGCTATTGAAAAATTTAATCTCGGGGAAGTATTAAAAGTCAAGAGGGCATCTAACAGTTGACCACGTTCAAAGGTGGTCTTGAACATAAGTTCCGTCAGAGGTGTAGCTACATTGAAATATCGTATGTCCTCGACTTCCATATAATTGAAATGCTTTCCTTTGGCCCCCAATTGTGGATAAAGGGTCTTGCGTTCCAAGTTCACACCCAACCGATTGTATGGCTGACCAACGTTGGGAAAAGGAAGTAGCTCAAAATCATCTTTTCTTAGATAATTGTATTTGTACTCTTTCCGTATGGTCAAAGTGGTATCCAAGTAGGTAGTGTCCCTTGCGTGGGAAATAATTTTGTAATCCTGAATCGTAATCTTAAAAGAATCCTTCGGTATTTCCTGTCTGGGACCACCAAATGTTTTTTTATTGGGTAATAAGGAGTCGGTTTTTTTTACGACCTGAATAGAATCTTCTTGGGCAAAGAGTACGGGGGCAAAAAAAATAAATAGTACAGAAAATAGGTATCTCATTCTCGAAACTTGCTCAGGGCAAAGTTAATTTTTTTGTTCGTAACGAAATGTGAAAGTTTTCGGAACGTATTCTTGGTGTAGGAAAAAGGGGGTTACTTATATTTTTAACATCTTTAAAGGCTTCATAAGCCCTTAAAAATCAAAGTGGTTCATCTAAAAAAATTGATTATTCACATATTTTTCAGCATATTTACCAAAAAATCCCCGATGGCCAAAAAATTACCCCCCCTATTCCTATTTATCCTTTTCTCCTATTTTTTACAAGCCCAATATATTGAAAATACGCCTTGGATGGAGGAACTCCACAAGAAAAAAGGAACGACCTCAAAATCCCAAAAAGAAGTTTTTTCCCTTGATGAGATGAGAGCTGCCTTTGACGCCTATTGGGAAGGCAAGGATTACAAGGCTAGAGAAAGCGGTTTTAAGCAATTTAAGAGATGGGAAAATTATTGGAGTTATTTAGTGGATTCCCAAGGATATCTACCCGGTTCCCAACAGCTTTGGGAAGCCCATCAAAATAAGATAAACAATGCGGCGGTTGCCAATCCAGTTAG
>JBCBZE010000155.1:0-7935 GCA_039815505.1 Bacteroidota bacterium
CTTTATTTCCAAGCCTTTGAGATTTTCGGTATTAATTCCAATGGCTTCAAAAAATTTGTTGTTCTTGGCCTTTATGTTTGCTTGTATCTCATTGACCACATCATAGAGATAATTCTTGGTCTCCATATTAGGTTTAACGATTACCTCCGTTTTTAATCTTTTTGTGGTAATCTGATTTAAACCAAAGCCTATGGCCATCCCAATGAAAGCCAGCCCTGCTAAGATCAGGATGTTTTTCTTGAGATATATAAAACCCCTTAAAAAGAATATGGAAAGCTTTTGAAACCCCTTACCAATCATTTGGAATAACTGCGCCAAATCTATTTCGTCCGAAGGAGAATGGGTTGTCGGTTTATTTTTATCCATAACTACGAGTTAAATATTTGTTTTAAAATCTTATCGGTTATTAAATAGGTGGGTTTAACTCCTGTTGTGCCCAATCCTCCAGAGGCCAAGGTACTTCCCGTTTCCAAAGGATTGTCCGAGGCGTAATACGCATACCGTAATTTAACGTCTTCGCGAATACTTTTCCTAATTTTGGATGCCGACTGAACGGCCTTTTGGTAATGCACCCCTTCCATCTCCAGTCCTATGACGTTCCATGTGGATTCATGGAAAAACCTTAATATATCCTTATTCTGCAACGATGTTCCCAAAACGGTCACCATGGTTCCTTCCAATACATTTAAACCATGACCACCGAAATCTTCGGAACAAAGTTCATTCTTAAAGGGGTAGTTATCGGCCGTACCTTCAAAGATATGTGCCGAGGGTATCATTAAGTCTCCCTTTCCTCCTTCCAAAATTCCTGCTTTACCCATGATGGATATCGACGCCACATCCATAAAAACCTTTTTGCCATCATTTGTACCATAGGGCTTTAAAAATTCATCTATGGTCTCGTAGGCTTGCTCTCCAAAGGCATAATCCATTACAAATATAATGGGTTTTTCATCTTCGGATATTCCCTTGGGTTGCTCATAACAACAGGCGTCCTTACCAAACCTAGCTGTATCGAATATCTGTACATCTATATTGGTACCGGAAACATCTTCAATGGTAATCATACCATTTTTTTTGGCTATAGCGGTTACCTTGTTCCGTAAATCAATGTTTTTGGAAGAACTCAGTGCCTCATAAATTTCCAAAGAATTATTGTTCGGGAACTCTTTCGCCAATGCCTTTCTGGCAAACAGGGAATTCATGACGCTGTGCATATTGGCGCTGATAATATGGATCGGTCGTTTTAGAAGATTATTGTTGGCTAGTAGCTCTTTGATGGTATTGGACCATCTTTCTCCATGAATGTGATGCCCTAAACGTTCACGCAACAAGGCACCGAAGGTAATGGCTCGTTTTTCACCGGTAGTTTCCTCTTCAATCGCCAGTTTACCTAACCAATATATGATCTTCAAAAATCGTTCTGGATTGCCTTTTGTAGCGAATGTCTTGTATACCTCCATGATTTCCACAAAGGACCTTCCCAATATATTTGCTGTATGTATTAGAGCCACTTCGCGTTCCTCTTGGCTAAGTTTATCCTTTTGTATAGCAGCCTCCAATTTATTCCAGTCACGTATGGTTCTATCCGTGTCCTCAATTAGCACACGTTTGCAGATTTTGTCCGATTCTATAAACAAAAAGGTGAGATGCGTAAGAATATCATATATATCAGATCTGCCCCGGGTAATCTCAATATTCATCTGCTCATCATCTATCCTATAACAGTTTCTTCTTCGTTTCGACGGGACAATGGGTTTAAAATGGGAGTTTGCATAACCTTCATCCGAGGTAAGATTGATAAAACGACATTGTTCTATACCTTCCGGTAAGCGTTCCAATACGTAAACTAGTCCATTGAGTTCCGCCTTTTCCTCGGCAATAGACCCGTATATTTCCGGGCGTAATAATAATAGGGCATTTCTAAGTGCCTCCCCTGACACACCTGACGGTTTATAAAACCCCCTATTGAAGAGATGCCTCATCGTTATGTACAAACGCTCAATGGCATTGGTGGATTCTTGCGCCCTAGTCGTGTTCTGTGTGCTGTTCATAAAAGAAATTCTAGCAAAATTACAATTAAAATTTATGATACTATCCGAGGTAGACTACTTTCTGTAATTGGATAAACCATTAGCAACCTTACGGTCGTTGGACAAACGTTGAACCTTATGCTGCCCTCCTAATTTTCCAATGGATTTCATATACTCCCGAAAACCGCCGACTTTGATTTGGGTGACTTTCAGGGTCTGAAGAATCTTTCCTTCGATCAGGTCTAGATAATAACTGTTCTGTTGTTGTAGGGAATCATCTAAAATTCTGACAAAGGTTTCCATATCCGTGGGAGGTTTTTCAAATTCCACAAGCCACTCATGATAAGGAAGTTCCGGACCCGTAGGAGTTATTTCAGGTGCTACGGTAAATTCATTTACACTGGCATCGGTTTGTTGAATTGCAATTTGCATAGCTTCTTCCACCTCCTTGGCAATAACATGTTCACCAAAAGCAGATATAAAATGTTTAATTCTTCCGGAGACTACTATCTTATAGGGCTTAAGAGAAATAAACTGAACGGTATCCCCAAGGTTGTAGGACCAAAGTCCGGCATTTGTGGATATAATCATTACATAATTTACCCCTAACGCAACATCTTTTATGGTGATTCGTTGCGCGTTTTCATTAAAAAATTCATCTGCCTTTACGAACTCATAAAATATACCCGAATTCAAAAGCAAAAGCATCCCTTTCTGGTTTTGGGAATCTTGATAAGCAAAAAAACCTTCGCTGGCAGGGAATAACTCTATGCTATGGACCTTTCTACCTATCAAGTTTTCAAACTTGGCCCTATAAGGTTCGTAATTTACCCCACCATATATAAACAATTGAAAATTCTCGAAAAGTTCCCCTATTTTTTTGTCCGTCTTCGTGTGAAGTCTTTCAAAATACATCTGCACCCAGGAAGGTATTCCGGCAATAACGGTCATATTCTGATTTTCAGTTTCCCTAACTATTTCATCCACTTTGGTTTCCCAATCTTCAATACAGTTGGTCTCCCAGCTAGGTAATCTGTTCTTTTGAAGATAGTTAGGAACATAATGCGCAGATATACCCGATAATCGCCCCAATTGTATGCCATTTTTCAATTGCATTTTAGGGCTGCCCTGTAAAAATATCATTTTGCCATCCACAAAATCGGAATTTCCGGTTTCATGTATATAATTGAGAATAGCATTCCGAGAGGCTTCTACCTGATATTTTATAGATTCATTCGTGATCGGTATGTATTTGGCACCTGAAGTCGTGCCGGAGGTCTTAGCAAAATAACGGGGCTTTCCAGGCCATAGCACATGCTTTTTTCCATCGATTATTTTTTCTACATAGTGCTTTAGAGCTTCATAATCCCTAATGGGAACGTTTTTTGTGAAATCTGAATGGGTTTCAATGCGATCAAAATTATGATCTCTTCCAAATTCGGTATTTCTACCTGCCGTAATAAGATTTTTAAAAACTCTTTCTTGGGTTTTTAGTGGGTTATTGACCCATTTTTCGGTTTCCCTGGCGATTTTTCTAGCAAATATTTTGGCGGCAAAAGATTTTAAGGACATGCAGTGTTATTTAAAGTCGATAAAGTCCATGGGGTCTACGGGCGCGCCATTATTCCAGAGCTCAAAATGAAGATGTGGTCCTGTGGTAAGTTCGCCGGTATTACCAACGGAAGCAATTACCTCTCCTGCCTTTACGATATCTCCTTGGGCCTTGTTCAGAGACCCATTGTGCTTATATACGGAAATTAATCCCTCCTTGTGTTCCAAGATGATTACATAGCCCGTTTCCGTGGTCCATTCGGAAAAAATAACTGTGCCATCGGCAACAGCCTTTACAGGCGTATCCTTTAAAGCAACGATGTCCACAGCGTAATGTTTTTTGTCCGCATCATAACCTTGGGACAGCGTACCGCCAACGGGCGAGAATAGCACCAAGCTATTACTACCCGAACTTCGTTCAAAAAGATTGTACTTATCCTCCAAGGCCACCTCTGCCCTTAATAACGAATCTTCCCTAATGGGAGTAAGGTCTACGGTGGACGGATCTAACTTAAATTGCTCAAACAGAGAATCTCGGTTCATTTGATTGTTTTCAATATCTCCTTTTAGGACCAATCTAATATTGTCAATATACCTATTGGTATAGTTTAGAACGGTAACTAGGGAATCCGTTTTATAGGTAAGCTCCGTAGCTTGTCGTTTTAATCTTGTAGAGGAATATCCAGGGATATACTCTCTCAAAGGGGTAAATGCAATAAGTAAAGTGGTTAGACCAATTAGGCCAATAATGGCCAAAGAACCCGTTACAAAAACGTTAAGCCGACTTAATTTAAAGGATAACTTTTCTTCAAAAGTGCTTTCATTCAAGATAACCAGCCTATACTTATGCAGTAGTTTTCTTTTGATTTCCTTTCTTTTCTTTTCTTTCTTGGCCATGGTACACAAATATAAGCTTAGTATTGAATTTTGACCAGTTCCCATTTAAATTTATGAACGCACTATTAAGGAACGCGCCTCAATTATATACGAAAAAAATAGAAACATGGTCCTATACAATTAAAATAATCTCCTTCCGTTATCATTAACAGCTTACTAGTAACTTTTTTAGTACATTTGTTTTATAAATTAAATACCATGATATCTTTACTTACATTTTTGGCTATAGGGCCTTGGCAAATTGCCATTATCGTGATGGTCGTTCTTTTATTGTTTGGAGGAAAAAAAATACCTGAATTAATGCGGGGATTGGGTAGTGGAATTAAGGAATTTAAGGATGCATCCAAGGAAGATGAACAACTAGAGGAAAAAAAAGAGGATTAAAACGTAATTTCACCCATATATATGGCATCCCTTTCTTCGGGATGCTTTTTTTGCTTAAACCCCAGTAATATACCAATAAGTATTTTATTGTAGGTCTCTCACCCGTTTTTCTTAGACTTTGCTTTTTATCGATGAATGCCCATATATAACAAGATTACATCGATTCTTACCTACTCCTACAATGTAAGAAATATACAAAAGTTAATCCTTCGCCACATAAAACGAGCGTTACACAACAAAAAAAAATACCGGAATAAGTAACTGTTGATTTCATCGTTAATATGTTAAAATTATATGTAACTACATACTAACCAAAAATTTATAGTTGGTAGTTTTTATAAGTTGACCCTATAATTATGAGACTTAACCTACTACGAAATTCCATAGCGATTATTTCGTTTATTGCCTTTACCAGTTTCACTATTGTTCCCAACGAAGGGCCTAAAAGCTATTCTTCGATTAATGATACCATGGAGCCTAAGGCCACTCCCCTATACGCTCCTCCGACCTTTAGCGGTTGCCCTCCAACCGATGTGACCGTAAATTATTCTCCAGGCCTATGCGGAGCTACTGTGAATTGGACTCCGCCGGTAGCATCATCAGACGCAATTTCAGTAGTTAGCAACTATGCTCCAGGTGATTCCTTCTTACCGGGAACAACCGCGGTTATTTATAGGGCCACAAACGCAATAGGAGAAGTGGGGATATGCGCTTTTAACGTAATAGTGGAAGATAATGAAATACCTGTAATAAATGATTGCCCTGTTGATATAGTAGTTCAGGCCGACCCCACCACTTGTTCCCAAGTGGTTACATGGACAAGGCCAAATTCAGTAACAGATAATTGCCCGGCCGGAGAGGGTATTTCTCCTGTATTACAGGATTTTGAATCCACACAAAACCAATGTTATGTCTTTGATCAAACCAGCATTAGTGGTACCGGCGAGGTTAATGGGTCCCGTAATTTGAGAACCAACTTTCTCTCCTCCCTTTTTCCGACATCTTTTACAACTCCGTTAATCTATTTTAATGGCAATGGTGAAGTTTCTTTTTCCCATAATATCTCTTCTGTGGGCAATAACGCAACCATTTTTGTCACTATGATATCCGAGGGGGGTACAAGAACCAACATTTTCACCGAGGTTTACTCCAATACCGTCACGCAAACTGAGTATATTCCCGTTACCTTACCAGCAGGAAATTATCGTTTGGAAATTTCATACTCTTCAACAGCTTTTTTCGATTTTTCACAGACCGCTTTCCTTGACGATTTGTTAATTCCCGGAACCGTAGTCACCAATACCAATGATCCAAGTTGTGATAGGGCTAGTTTCATCGTACGAAGGGCCGATGGAACGGGTTTAAATAGTGGTGATGCATTTCCTATTGGTGTTACCACAATTATTTATGATGTTTTGGATTCTGCCAAACCTACAGAAAACAGGGGAGTTTGTTCTTTTACGATTACCGTTGAAAACGACATCGATCCGCCTGTAGTCGTCGGTGCAAGTCCGGTTCTTTATTGTGAAAATGATCCTATACCCCAATTAGAAGTAACAGTTGGTCCGGGTGAGACCGTGGATTGGTATACCACCTCTACAGGTGGTATACCTATAATACCTGGAGGAACCAACACTACAACATATACTCCTACAAGTCCGGGGTTCTACTATGCGGAAACACGTAACACATCAACAGGGTGCATTAGTGATACCCGAACCGAAATACAGGTAATCGAAGTTCCTTTACCTCCTGCACCTCCTGCGCCTACGCCTATTGAGTATTGTGTTGGTGATACAGCCTCGCAACTCACTGCAACCGTTTTTCCAGACCATACCTTATTGTGGTATCCGGTAAGTACCGGAGGTACTTCAAATACAACAGCTCCAACACCGACCACTACCGTAGCAGATGTAGGCTCTACTTTTTTCTATGTTAGTCAACGAAGTAATACCACGGGTTGTGAAAGTGACAGAACAGAAATTGAGGTAATTGTTTACAACTTGCCCCTTGCCCCTACAGTAAATAGTCCACAACAGTTTTGCGTCGGAGATGTTGCCTCTACTTTGGATAGTTATGTCACATCAGGAACCAACTTGGTTTGGTACGATGCTGCAGTTGGCGGGAATGTTATTCCTGGAACTACTACTCCAAATACCGCATCCGCTACGACGGCACCACATCAACAATATTGGGTAACACAATCGGCCATAAATGGATCGGCCAATTGTGAAAGCACTAGAACAAGGTTACAAGTCATTGTAAATGATGCGCCTACCATTACTTCGGATCCTACAAATCAGGCTATTTGCCCTGGTGCAAATGCCACCTTCACTGCTGCCGCTGCTAATGCCGCTTCTTTGCAGTGGCAATTGTTCGATGGAACAAGTTGGAACGACCTGACGAACACGCCACCACATAGCGGCGTTACAACTACTACGCTTACGGTGACCAATGCCACCATATTATTAAATGGAAATAGATATCGAATTATTGCATCAAGTGCCGCAGTCTCTTGTTCTGATGCGATTTCCAGTGAAGCCGTTCTCACGGTAGAAGATAATTCAAATCCTGTAATCACTGGATGTCCTGCCGGACCCATTACCGCATCTAGTGGCCCGGGAAACTGCGGGGCCGCCGTTACTTGGACCCCGCCTAGTGTAAATGACGATTGCGGAACGGCAACCCTGACCACCAATAATTATAATCCCGGAGATACTTTTTTGCCTGGTACCACCACCGTTATATACACAGCAACCGATTTGGCAGGTAATACCGCTACATGTAGTTTTGATGTCATTGTAACCGATGACGAAGATCCCGTAATTTCCGGGCCAAGCGATATTACGGTTCCTGCGGATAATGTAGGTTGCACGGCGATAGTAAATTATGCGGCACCTACCGCTACCGACAACTGTGCCGCAGGAGATGGAACTTTTCCCGTATTCACTGATTTTGAAGTAGCTAATCGTAATGTTTTGGCCAACGATTGTTGGGTCTTCGCGGGAACCGATGTTTCCACATCAAGTCCGCTGAGTGGAGCTACAAGTATGCGTACTTCAGAGGTGGA
>JBCBZE010000129.1:0-8611 GCA_039815505.1 Bacteroidota bacterium
ATGAGCGGAATTACGCGTGAAATCTATCTGGAAGCGGCACCAATGGTACAATTGTATGATTTTGAGGTCCGCACGGATTTGGATGGAAACTATGAGGACGCCGAACTACAGATACGCCCAGAAATTGTAAAGTTTGGGAATGTAGACACCAAGGATTGGACGGTCTCCGCACAGCTTTATGATGTTGAAAGACGACCTGTACTGTCGCAGCCTTTGAACATAGAGGTAGAGAAAATTCTCAAAGAGCATTATCCGCAAATTGGAAATCGACCCTTCGAAAATTTGTTGAAGGTCGATATAAAAAACCCCAAAAAGTGGTCGGCCGAGTTTCCCAACCTATATACCTTGGTGCTATCCCTAAAAAATGCCAAAGGAAAGTTGGTCGAAGCACGAAGTACCCGCGTAGGTTTCCGAGAAATTGATATTTTAGACGGACAGTTTAAGGTAAACGGCGTTCCCGTGCTGCTCTATGGTGTCAATCGCCATGATTGGGATGCACTTTCGGGAAAAGCTGAAAACAAGGAGGCCATGCGCCGGGATGCCAAGCTTATGAAACAACTCAATGTAAACGCTTCCCGTTCCTCACACTATCCCAATCCGCCCTACTGGTACGAGCTTTGTGATGAATACGGTATTTATGTAATGGACGAGGCCAATATTGAAAGTCATGGCAAAGGCTCTTTGTTCAGTAACATTCCTGCGTGGCATACTACTTTTTTGGAGCGTGGCATACGAATGGTGGAACGGGATAAGAATCATCCTAGTATTGTGAGTTGGTCGCTTGGGAATGAAGCTGGTTTTGGCCCTAATCATGCGGCACTTTCAGCTTGGATAAAGGAATTTGACCCCACACGCCCCATACATGCCGAAGGGGCTCAAAATATCTATGGCTATAACTGGCCGAAACCTGAACCAAAAGACCGAGTTTATACCGATTTTCTGAGCAGAATGTATCGCCTTACCGATGACATGATTGACCTCGCCACAAAACCTGATGACAATCGACCGGTGATTTGGTGCGAGTATGCCCATTCCCAGGGCAATTCCACAGGGGATTTGGAAGGGTATTGGGAAGCTATCCACAAATATCCGAGACTTGTGGGTGCTTTTGTTTGGGATTGGCGGGACCAATTGGTTTTTAAGGAAAGTAAAGATGCAAAACCATTGTGGAAACATGGCGAAGACTTTGGTCAGGAACAAACTGATTTAAATCCTGTTCAAAAGGGATTGATTTCTGCCGATGGAAGAATAAAATCCGGGGGATGGCAGGCTAAATACGTATGGCAAAGGGTCAAAATTACCGCAGATAGCATTTCCAAAGGCGTATTTACCGTTAAAAATCGTCACTTCAGAACCAATTTAAACGCTTACCATGTGGTCTGGGAAATCACTGAGGATGGAAAAGTTGTCAAAAGCGGAAGTGGAGGGTCATTGGATGTTGAAGCAGGTACGTCTGGCAAGCTTCGGTTAGACCTTCCCGAGATAGAGGTGAAGCAAGGACTTTACTATCACTTAAAGATTTCCTTCACGCTAAAAGAGGACAAACCCTGGGCCAAGAAAAACCATGCCATAGCCAGTGAACAGTTTTTATTAAAACATGTTTCCACCCCAAAGAATTTTTTGGAAACGGCCGCTCCCCAACTTACGGAGTCCTCTTCTGAAATCATGATTGAAACGCAAGTCACTAAATTAGTATTTGATAAAAAGCAAGGTAGGTTGGTGGTTTATGAGGTAGATGGCAAAAATCTTGTCAACGCTGCTCCCATACCCAATTTTTGGCGACCTCCAACGGACAATGACAAGGCATCGGAAATACATAAACGTCAAGGTTTTTGGAAAGAGGCATCCAATCAACAAAAGCTTGTGACCCTATCCACAACCAAGACCGAAAAGGATATTCGTGTTATGACGGTTCACCAATTGGCAAATTCAGAAGCAACGGTGACGCAGACCTATACCATATCCAATAATGGAACTTTACTCGTGAACTATCAATTTGAACCAGAAGCCAACATGCCCGAAATGCCAAGACTGGGTTGGCAGTTACAAGTTCCTTCGGCATATGACCTGCTGCAATGGTTTGGGCGGGGTCCTTTGGAAAGTTATTCGGATAAAAAAAAGGGGGCTTTCTTTGGGAGGTATCAAGCATCTGTGAAAATTGACTTTACGCATTACGTACGCCCTCAGGAAAGTAGTAACAAGGCTGACATATATTGGGCGGAATTGAGGAATCCTAAGGGAAAAGGCCTCCGTATCGAGATGGAAACAGGCCCGCTAAGTTTTAGTGCTTGGCCCTTCACCCAAGAACAAATTGAAAAGGCCAATCGCATTGAGGAATTGACTTTCGGAGAAAGCATTACCTTGAACATCGATTACAAACAAATGGGAGTGGGGGGAGATAATACCTGGAATTTGGATGCCCGTCCCCATGAACCCTTTAGAATACCTGCAAAATCGTATAACTATTCGTTTAAAATTATCCCCTTACGATGAAAGCTTTTAAATCGCATAGGATGCAACTTGGAATTGGCCACTTGTTCATGCTCTTATTGATACTCACATCATGTGATTCACATAAGGACCCTCAAATAGAGGTCCAACCAAAGCAATATGATTACCATCCCATCATAACGGCTCCCTGGCAGGCCAGCTGGATTACTTCTGAAAATCCTTTACCGAAAAAAAATGCATGGATCGCCTTTCGAAAGCAACTCGTGGTTGAAAACGTAGAAATCCCCATAATGCTGCGCATCGCGGTCGATTCCAAATACTGGCTCTACCTCAATGGCGAAATGATTCTGTTCGAGGGAGGTTTAAAACGAGGTCCAACACCCAACGACACCTATTATGATGAAGTGGATTTAAGCGGAAAACTTCAAAAAGGGACCAATACATTGGCCTTATTGGTGTGGTATTTTGGTAAGGAGGGAATGACCCATAAATCGAGTGGTGAAGCAGGAATGATAGCCGAATTGTATCAAAACGGTCAGTTAATGGTCAAAACTGATGGTACCTGGAAGGCTATACCGCACCCCGCGTATATTCCAAAAAGTGCCGACCCTCAGCCCAACTGGCGATTACCCGAATCCAATGTGGTTTTTGATGCAAGGGAAGATATTCCAGGATGGGTAGAACCCAAGTTTGACGATAGTAATTGGCCCCCCGCAAAAATACGGGGAACAGGAATAACCGTTCCATGGAACAAGCTCATCAAAAGACCCATTCCGTTTTGGAAAGATTCCGGATTAACAGCCTACGAGAATGAAATTGGCTTTCCTTTTATCAGCCAAGGAGACACCATCAAGTGCAAGTTGCCCTACAATGGGCATTTCACCCCCTATCTCATTATACATGCAAAAGCAGGTGAAAAAATTACCATGCTCACTGATAACTACAAAGGAGGCTCGGAATACAATATGCGGGCAGCGTATATTACAAAAGAAGGTAAACAAGCCCATGAATCCTTGGGCTGGATCAATGGTCATTCAATGTACTATGTAATTCCAAGGGATGTGGAAGTCCTTGATTTGAAATATCGCGAAACTGGATATGACACCGAATTTGCCGGTAGCATTGAGGTGGATGATGATTTTTACAATCAAATGTGCGAGAAAGCGGTACGTACCTTGTACGTAACTATGCGAGACAATTATATGGACACCCCTGGTCGAGAACGGGCCCAATGGTGGGGCGATGTGGTACTGGAAAGCGGTGAAGCTTTTTATGCCTTGGATCGTTCCGCAGATGTACTGATGCGAAAAGGAATGTTGGAACTGATGAACTGGCAACGCCCGGACAGCACTATTTTCTCCCCAATTCCCACGGGAATTTGGGACCAGGAACTACCCGGACAAATGCTCATGAGTGTTGGCCATTATGGCTTTTGGAACTATTACCTGAACACGGGCGACCTTGAAACTATTAAAAAAGTACACGAACCGGTTAAACGCTATCTCTCGCTTTGGAAACGTAAAGACGATGGTACTATACAGGTTCGAAAAGGAGATTGGACCTGGGGCGACTGGGGTGATAACCGGGATATTCCACTTTTGATGAACACCCAGTATTATTTGGCAATTAAGGGCTACGGCAAAATGTCAGAAGTCATAGGAAAGCAAGAAGAAGCAGATTCCGTCACATATCTTATGAAAAGGTTCAAAACTGCTTTTAACGAACAATTTTGGAAAGGAGACAGCTATCGGTCAAAAGAATATACAGGAAAAACGGACGACCGTTCCCAAGGGCTGGCCGTGGTTTCAGGGTTGGCAGATGCCGACAAATATGAAGCCATTTACAAGGTCCTACAAATCGAAAAACACGCCAGTCCCTATATGGAAAAGTATGTATTGGAAGCACTTTTTCAAATGGGTTATGCGGATTATGCCTTGGAACGGATGAAAGAACGTTTTTCCAAAATGGTATTGGATGCTACCTATACCACCCTGTGGGAAGGTTGGGGTATCGGTGCAGAAGGTTTCGGAGGGGGAACCACAAATCACGCTTGGAGTGGTGGGGGCCTTACTTTGTTATATCAATATACAGCAGGCATAGAACCTATCTCGGCCGGATGGGAAACATTTCGGATTAGGCCCCAACCAGGATTTTTAAAGCACATCGCTGCCGTGGTTCCTACGGTAAAGGGAGATGTGAAGGTCGAGATAAAAAATGAAAATACCTTTGAACTAAAAGTGACCGTGCCCCGGAATACCAAAGCCTTGGTTTCGATCCCTTCAATCTACAAAGCAATCAAAATAGATAACAAAGAAGTGCCCTATGATCTCCTTGAGGACGGACATCAAGTAGAATTGGAAAGTGGGGAATATCACCTGGAAGCTTTCTAATGCTCTTTCGATGTAAGAGACCAAGAATCCGTCCATTGCATGGGTCTTATGGTTCCGTCTGAATTGAATTGTAAGGGGGAGCTCCAATATTGGTAGTCATGTCCTTTTACATTGTCAGAAGCTGAACCCCAAAGGTCACCCATCCAGATATATGCTTCACCATTACCTAGGTTCAACTTCATAACATAGGTCTGTTGCGCGGGTATAATGGGTTTTTGCGAGATTTTTTTACCCGTTACAAAGACCTCAAAGGTATCGGACATTGGTTCAACATTGTCTTTTTCAAGGATTTCAACCTCATTGATATAGATTTCATCAAAGGAATAATCGGTAGAGGATGGTTGAATTTTAAGGGAATTGGCTTCAGAGGTTTCCAGCATTAACGTCAGTTTGCTCTTTAAAGCACTTTTCTGGATGTTTTGTGAAGTGATTTTCACCTCGGACCATTCGCCATCCACTTTTTTGAAAACTTTGAAAGTCGGAACCTCTATTTTAGGATGTACCCGTGGATGGTCTACATCACCGCAATTCTCCGGGCGATTTCCGGTGAACAGATGAATACTCAATGCATTTACCGCTACTTGCTTTTCAAGCTTAAGTTCCACCGCATCAAAAACATCCGCATGCTTGGATAAGGTTTCGTAGAGCGTACCGGTGTCAATTCCATCGTTCAAAATACCTGAAAACCTGCCAGGATAGCGATTTATGTTTCCTTTAAATACATATTCCGTCATGGGATGCTCCGAGACATACACCCGTGCCCCGGAACCATAATTACAAAAGCAACACGTATAATCGGTAAGAAGGTAATATTTGCCATTCCTTTTAAAGATAGCACCTGCTTCCATGTGTTTGGCTATAAAACCGCCATTCTTCTTGGTCGAAGACAGATAATCATCCGAAAGCCTTTCCACTGAAACTTGGTGGTCCTTAATGGTGTTGTAACTAACATAGGCAGAGCCATCATCATCCACAAAAAGCCCTAGGTCGCCCAAACCAATGTTGGAATGCGCCATAGAAACATTATCGTTCACAATTGTAAATGGCCCCTCCGGTTTTTTACTGACCGCCACTCCAAATTGACCCTCCCATAAATTGGGGTACCAATTGTACCATAATACATAATTCTTTGTCGTTTTATTGTAGATCACATGGGGGCGATAGTGGACTCCCTTGGGTTGGTTTTTCAATAAAGTGCCATGACTTTTCCAATTTTTTAAATTGGAAGAACTATAACATACATATTTATTTTTTTCAATAAATCCATTGGTATTGCCATATGCCGTACCGTACCAATAAAAAGTATCCCCAAATTGTATGATTCTACCGTCATGCGCATCAACAATTTGGCCCTTTTCATCCAATCTGGGCATCGTATTGTCCACAGTGATTTTTTGGGCAATCAAAAGCAAAGGACAGCAACATAGAAGTGCCGGGATAATTGCGCTATATACAACTTTCATAGTTCAAGGGTTTTGATTCTAAAATTCCAGCTTTATTCTTTGAAAAGTATCCTGTAGCATACCGTAAGCAATGAAACAGGAAAGTACATGATGCAACTTTCTTTACGCTTCACTACTTTTAACCATGTAATATGTTCAATCAACGTCCATCATGATCATTCGTCACCACAAGGCCTTTTTAAAAACGATACTTGTTGTATTATTTTTCATCTCCTGTGGTGAGGAAAAAATGCCCGAGAACCCAAACATCATCATGATCGTTGCGGATGATCTCGGGTGGTATGACTTGGGTTGTTATGGCAATGACTTTATAGAAACCCCACATCTGGACAAATTGGCATCCCAGGGTATCCGTTTTACGGATGCCTATGCAGCGGCACCCCTCTGTAGCCCTTCCAGAGCAAGCCTGATCACGGGATTGCACCCCATAACGGTCCATATTACAGAGCATATCCATGGTAACCATCCCGCAGGACCCCATCAAAAACTCAAGACACCGCCCATTGCACAACAGCTGAATTTGGAGTTCGAGACTATTGCCGAGGCATTGAAAGAGAAAAATTACCATACGGCCTTTATAGGGAAATGGCACCTTGGTGGTGGAGAATTCAAGCCTGATAATCGCGGGTTCGATTTGAACATTGCAGGTGCTTGGAATGGGCTTCCACAGAGTTTTTTCTATCCTTTTTTTGCTCCGGGTGAAAAGCCAGAGATTCAAAATACTTCAAAAGAAGGAGACTACCTGACCGATGTATTGACAAACAAAGCGATAGAATATATCACCAAAAAAAAGGATTCCACCTTTTTCATGAGCCTCAATTACTATTCGCCCCATGTACCCATTGAAGCCAAGGACAGTCTGGTAGAAAAATATCGAAAAAAGCGAGGGGTAACCGATGAATCCCTGTTACCCAATATTCACTATGCGGCCATGGTGGAAAGTATTGATATCAATATAGGTCGAATTTTAAGGAGGCTTAATGAATTGGATATTGCAGCGAATACCATTGTCATATTTACTTCGGACAATGGTGGGCTTTCGGTAAGGGAAGTGCCTGCCTTTGCCAAGCACACTCCACCTACGGACAACGGAATGTTGCGCGAGGGAAAAGGCTACGTCTATGAAGGCGGTATTCGCGAACCTTTGTTGGTACGTTGGCCTTCGGTGATCAATGAAGCTACGTTGGATTCAACGCCTGTGGTAGGCCAGGACTTTTTCAATACCCTTATGGAAGTTGCCGGAATTAAAAAAAGAACTTCCGATGGGGTAAGTCTTGCCCCTCTTTTTAAGGGCAAAACCTTACCTGAGCGTGGGATGCTTTGGCACTTACCTCATTATAGTCCACAAGGTGGGAAGCCATCCACTGCGTATCGCCAAGGGGATTGGAAGCTGGTGCGTCATTATGAAGATAGCCGTTATGAACTTTATAATCTAAAGGCAGACCTATCAGAAAGCAATAACCTAATAAAGGATCATCCCAAGCGATTTGAAACTTTGAAGGAAAAAATGAATGAAATGCTATTGGAAATGAACGCCAAATTGCCTGAACCAAATCCTAATTATATGGTTGGTGGGAATTCTAAATCAAATTAATGAAAAATCTGATCTTGTTATTTTTGTGCCTATTGGCAGGGCAAGCGCATGAAGCCCAGCAAGCGCCATATTCATCTGTTTTCAACATTCCTTATTATCCTGATTCCATTAACAGATCTGATAGTTATGCCGCCGAAAAATGCGTCTTGGATATCTACCATCCAAATAATATAAAGGATTTCGCTACACTGGTCTGGTTCCATGGCGGGGGATTGGAAAGTGGAGATAAGTTTATTCCCGAACGACTTAAGGGACAAGGAATCGCCATAGTTGCCGTGAATTACAGATTATATCCTAAAGTCAAGAACCCCAAACATATAGAAGATGTGGCAGCAGCCGTAGCATGGGTCTTTAAAAATATTGAAGGCTATGGGGGCGATCCAAGCAAAATTTTTGTTTCAGGGCATTCGGCAGGTGGCTATTTGGCCAATATCATCGGGATGGACAACAAATGGTTATCGGTGCATAATATTGATTCCAATACGCTAGCTGGCATCATTTCTTTAAGCGGGCACACCACAACACATTTTACCATTAAAAAAGAAAAACATATGGCTGCTACACAGCCCATGATCGATGCGTTTGCACCACTATATCATATTAGGAAAGATGCCCCTCCGGTTTTGCTTGTTACCGGGGATAGGGAACTTGAACTTTTAGGGCGCTATGAAGAGAATGCGTATTTCATGCGAATGATGAAGGTAGTGGGGCAC
>JBCBZE010000230.1:0-5742 GCA_039815505.1 Bacteroidota bacterium
AAAAGTTTTTCCTTTAGGTTATCCAAGCAGAACAAGATCATATTGGGAAGCTTGTTGATATTCCTGAGCATGGCCTTATTCTTTTCCTTTATTTCTTATTATTTTACTTGGCAAGAAGACCAAAGCTTGCTTACGGAATTCACCGATCGCAATGAGCAAGCTAAAAATCTATTGAATAAATTCGGTGCGGGGGTGAGTCATTTTTTCATGTATAAAGGCTTTGGGATAGCCGCACTGATTTTTCCTGTTTTACTCTGTATTACCGGGCTTTATTTATTTCTTAGCTTGGAACGAAAAGGATTGTTAGGTATATGGATATGGGGGTTGGTGTTCGTGATATGGACAGCCATAGCCTTGGGTTTCTTTGCGGTCAAGAGCCCTCTTTTGGGAGGTCTTATCGGTTATGAAATGAACGATTTTTTGCAGGACTACACAGGAAAAATAGGCGTTTTTCTATTATTGCTATTTGGGTTCACCATTATTTTGGTGCGTCTGTTCAAATTTACCCCGGACGGCCTTGTAAGCTACTTTAAACGAAAAAGGGAGTCCCTTAGTTCCGAAGTTAAGGACAGTTCGGTACAAACCGATGAAATCTTATTGAGTACCGCCGATGAATCGCCCATCATCGTCGATACCTATACCCACAAAGAAGATATTCCCATATTGGAAAAAGATATGGACGCGGAACTGGAGGTGAACGTTTCCAATACACCCGTGGAAGAGAAGGAGGATATTGCCATGGAAGTGGAAAAAATAACCGAAGAAAAGGAAGTTACGGACAACGTAGCGGACAAACTGGTGGCAGATTTTGGGGAGTTCGATCCTACCTTGGAGTTGGGTAATTTTAAGTTCCCGACCCTGGAACTTTTGGATGCGCACGGGGCTACGGGCGGCATTACCATTAATCAGGAAGAATTAGAGGAAAACAAGAACAAAATTGTCAATACCCTCAAAAATTATAAAATAGGCATCGCACAGATCAAGGCTACAATTGGTCCAACGGTTACCTTGTATGAAATTGTACCGGAGGCCGGTGTCCGAATTTCCAAAATAAAGAACTTGGAAGACGACATAGCCCTCTCTTTGGCCGCCTTGGGCATTCGGATAATAGCGCCCATTCCCGGTAAGGGCACCATTGGTATAGAAGTACCCAATAAAAGTGCTACCATCGTTTCCATGCGTTCCGTTATTGCCTCTAACAAATTTCAAAAAGCGGAAATGCAGTTGCCCATTGCATTTGGTAAGACCATAAGTAATGAGACCTTTGTAGTGGATTTGGCAAAAATGCCCCACCTGCTCATGGCGGGAGCTACCGGACAGGGGAAGTCCGTTGGTTTAAATGCCGTATTGACCTCCTTGTTGTACAAGAAGCATCCGGCGGAGGTAAAGTTTATTTTAGTGGACCCCAAAAAAGTGGAGCTTACCTTATATAACAAAATTGAACGGCACTATTTGGCCAAATTGCCCGACTCCGAGGAAGCCATTATTACGGATAATACCAAAGTCATCAATACCTTAAATTCGCTCTGTATAGAAATGGACAATAGGTATGAATTGTTGAAGGTTGCCATGGTGCGTAATATCAAGGAATACAATGCCAAGTTCAAGACCCGTAAACTAAATCCAAACGACGGTCATAAGTTTTTACCCTATATTGTTTTGGTCATCGATGAATTTGCGGACCTTATCATGACCGCCGGCAAGGAAGTAGAAGCCCCTATTGCCAGACTGGCACAATTGGCCAGGGCTATCGGGATTCATCTGATCATAGCTACCCAAAGACCATCGGTTAATGTCATTACCGGTATAATCAAGGCCAATTTTCCGGCTAGGATAGCCTTTAGGGTGACCTCAAAAATAGATTCCAGGACCATATTGGATACCCAAGGTGCCGATCAACTCATCGGTAGGGGAGATATGCTCTTTACCCAGGGTAACGATGTAACCAGGATACAATGTGCTTTTGTAGATACGCCCGAGGTCGCCAAAATTACCGAATACATTGGTTCGCAGCGCGCCTATCCAGAGGCACATCTCCTTCCTGAATACTCGGGAGAAGATTCTGGCACAAGTATTGATTATAATATTTCTGAAAGGGATAGTATGTTCAAGGATGCGGCCGAGGTCATCATTATTGCCCAACAGGGTTCCGCCTCCTTGATACAGCGAAAACTAAAATTGGGGTACAACCGTGCAGGTAGGATCATAGATCAATTGGAAGCGGCAGGTATCGTAGGGCCCTTTGAAGGGAGCAAGGCCAGACAAGTATTGGTCCCGGACCTATTAGCATTGGAACAATTATTAAACAACGAAACAAAATCATAGCCAAAATGAAAAAATTACTTTTTTTAATTGCCGTACTCGGGACTTCCGTTGCCATGGCACAAAATTCGGAAAAGGCGAAAAACCTATTGGACCAAGTATATAACAAAGTAAAAAGTTACGATAACATCTATGTGGATTTTAAGTATACCCTGAACAATGCGGAAGCGAATATTAATCAGGAAACCAGGGGCGATGTTACCATGCAAGGTGATAAGTACCTATTTAACTATTTAGGGTCACAGCAAATGTATGACGGTAGCAAAGTGTATACCATTGTTCCTGAAAATGAAGAGGTTACTATAGAAAATAGATCGGAAGAAGACAATACCATTACCCCTTCAAAAATGCTAACGTTCTATAAAAAAGGCCATAATTATGAATGGGACGTACTTCAAAATGTGCAAGGTAGAAAAATACAGTATGTAAAGCTGATACCTATTAATTCCAATTCGGAGATACAATCGATTCTTTTGGGCGTGGATGTGGAGACCAAACACATCTATAAATTGATAGAAACAGGTAAAAATGGTACCAAGACCACCATTACTGTTAATTCTTTTAAAACGGATCAGCCATTATCAAAAACCTTGTTTACCTTTGATGAAAGTAAGTACAAAAATGATGGGTACTACATCATAAGAGGATAAAAATTGCGAATCCTAGACCGTTATATACTATTCAGGTTCCTGTACAATTTTATAAGCTCGTTTGTAATATTGATGTTTATCTTCATATTCCAAACGATTTGGCTTTTTATAGATGATTTGGCCGGCAAGGGGCTGGATATCGTCATTATAGGAAAGTTCCTTTTTTACCTTATGCCCAATCTAACGGAAAAAGTGCTACCGCTTACCGTACTGCTTTCATCCATACTTACATTTGGCACCTTCGCGGAAAACTACGAGTTCGCCGCAATGAAGGCTTCAGGGATTTCATTGCAACGCGCCATGCGAAGTCTCATCTTCTTTATTGTGTTTTTAGGGGGTGTCACCTTTTATTTTGCGAATAGCGTGATTCCGGCATCGGAACAAAAAATCTATAACCTTAGAAGAAATATTGCAAAAGTAAAACCCGCCGTGGCCATCGCGGAGGGCGCTTTTAGCGATTTTGAAGGTACCGGCATGAATATAAAGGTGAACGAAAAATATGGTGAGAACGACCGTTTTTTAAAAAATGTCATCATTCACAAAAAGACAAAAACCAGTGTCAACAATACGGTTATCAAAGCAAAGACCGGGGAATTGATCAGTAGTAAGGAATCGGATATCATACAATTGGTACTGAAAGATGGTCACTACTATGAGGATGTTCAGAAAAAATCCAGCAAGGACAAAAGAAAATATCCCTTTGCCAAATCCAATTTTGAAATCTACACGATGAACATCGATATCTCCGGACTAAACAATGTGGATATGGATGAAGAAAGGGATATTAGTACGGACAAAATGAAAAATATTTCCAGATTGTCCAAGGATATGGATTCCTTAAAAAAGGATAATGTCAAAATAGTCAAGGCATTTTCCAAAAATATCTACACCAGAATGGGTGCCTTCCTGCCCGTTTCTTCCAAAGATTCTACCAAAGGACGTAGATTGCGGCCCATAAAAAATGATACCGTACCAAAGGTTGAAGAACACCTTACGGTATTACGTGAATCGGATTCAACACTTTCCGTACAGCAAATCGTAGGCCTATACAAGGATTGGCAGAAAGCGCAAGTGATGAATTTGGCCAAAAACTCCACTACCAATATCCTTACCTCCGTTCAAGGTAAAAAGGAGGAACTACAAAAAAGATATGAAATACACCGAAGGCATATATTGTCCCTTCATAAAAAGTTTGCCTTGGCCTTTTCCTGTGTTATTTTATTTTTTGTTGGTGCACCTTTGGGCGCCATTATTCGTAAAGGGGGCTTGGGCCTCCCCATGGTTATTGCGATCATACTGTTCCTTACCTATTATTTTATAGGTGTTTTTGCGGAAAACTATGCCAAAAAAGGAAATATACACCCTGCGTTGGGGGCATGGTTATCTACCTTAATAATGTTACCTTTGGGCATCTTTTTGACCAAGAGAGCCACGGCAGATAGAGGACTGACCAATATTGGTGCCATCATAACCGATTTCTTTAAGAAAATATTCAAAAAGAAAAACAAAGTTGTTACAACATGATCACAAGTATGGAAAAGAACATACAGCTCAATACGATAGAAGAAGCTATTGAGGATATACGAAATGGTAAGGTCATCATCGTAGTCGATGATGAGAATAGGGAAAATGAAGGCGATTTCATTGCCGCAGCGGAAAAAGTAAGCCCTGAAATGATCAATTTTATGGCCAAACATGGGCGTGGATTGATCTGTGCGCCCTTGACCGAAGATCGTTGCCAGGAGCTGCACTTGGAAATGATGGTAAAAAACAATACCGTACTGCATCAAACCCAATTTACCGTATCCGTGGATTTAATTGGTCATGGCTGCACTACTGGCATATCCGTTCATGACCGTTCAAAAACGATTTTGTCCCTGGTGGATAAAAATACCAAGCCCCATGATTTGGGAAGACCGGGACATATTTTTCCCCTACGTGCAAAAAACGGAGGGGTCCTTAGACGCACCGGCCATACTGAAGCCGCCATTGATCTGGCCCGTTTGGCGGATCTGGAGCCTGCGGGCATCCTGGTAGAAATCCTGAACGAGGATGGTACCATGGCACGGTTGCCCCAATTGATGGAAGTGGCCAAAAAGTTCGACCTTAAAGTTATATCCATAGAGGATCTGGTGGCCTACAGGATGGAACACGATAGCCTTATTGAACGCAAAGAAGCTTTTGACATTACCACTCGCTTTGGTAAGTTTAGGTTACGTGCCTATAAACAAACCACCAATAATCAGATACATATTGCCTTGGTAAAAGGTACCTGGACCACGGGGGAGCCTATCCTTACCCGGATCAATGCCAGTTTGGTAAACAATGATATATTGGGCACCTTGACCAATAATCCGGATAAAAAATTGGAAGAAATGTTCAAGGCCATTAACAAAGAGGACAAGGGCGCCATTGTATTTATCAACCAACAATCACAATCCCTTAATTTATTGAACAGACTATCGGAATTAAAGGAACTGCAGACAAAACAGATATTCAAGGCACCCAAAATTGAAATGGATACCAAAGATTTTGGTGTTGGGGCCCAGATTCTTCATGACCTGAACATCACCAAAATACGCCTTATGACCAATACCACCCAGACCAAACGCGTAGGTATGGTGGGTTATGGTCTGGAAATTGTGGAATATGTAGGGTACTAATTTTTTTTGGATGATCCCGAGCATCATGCTTGCATGTTAAGTAGTTGGTCTGGTAACCATACGCAGCATCTATGACCAAATATGACCCAAGCACCCTATTGGAACAC
>JBCBZE010000141.1:0-8266 GCA_039815505.1 Bacteroidota bacterium
AAGATAAAAGGAATAGCTATATCGGTGGTGGGCTTTTTCAATTCCTTGGTCAGCTTTTCGGTAACCCAAGTTTTTCCATGGGAATTAACGAACTTAGGACCTACCGTTACCTTTGCCATATATGCGTTGCTATCACTATGTGCGTTGTTCTTTGTCTATAGGTTTGTCATAGAGACCAAGGGAAAGACATTGGAGGAGGTAGAGGAGTCTTTGATAAGGTCGTAGATAGAAGTTATCATATCGATATATAATACATAATCCATGAATGAACATTAATGCAGGACATTAAGATAACGAATATGACGGAAATAGAGCAAAAACAAATAGGGAACGAAAGCTATTTTAAGATTTCGAACAGCGATACGTTACGTGCATTCTTTATGAGTATTGTAAGTGATTCCGACCATTGGATGTTCATTTCTAGTAATGGGGGGTTGAGCGCAGGTAGAAAAAACGCCGATTATGCATTATTCCCGTACTATACGGATGATAAGATCACCGAATCGGCCGAAGTCACGGGAAGTAAAACTATATTCTTAATACATTCAGACAATAAATCCAATCTCTGGGAACCCTTCTCCGAACGGTATGATGGAATGTACGATGTTAGCCGAAACCTATATAAGAACACTTACGGTAACAAAATACTTTTCGAAGAGGTAAATCATGATTTGGGACTTACATTTAGATATCAGTGGAACTCCACTGATACATATGGCTTTGTTAAAAAGTCCACACTTATAAATAACACGGAAAACAACGTCAACGTATCCTTGTTGGATGGCATTCAAAATGTCTTGCCCTATGGTGTTGGCAGTGATTTACAAAATCAATCTAGTAACTTGGTTGATGCCTATAAGCGAAGTGAACTTATAAAAGCTTCGGGGCTCGGTATCTATGCCCTTAGTGCCATTATAGTGGATAAAGCGGAACCAAGCGAAGCATTGAAGGCTACGATGGTGTGGTCACTTGGCTTGGATGACCCCACCTATTTACTTTCCTCCCAACAACTCGATAGTTTTAGGAAGCAAGGACTTGTTAAGGAAGAAACGGACGTCAAGGCCGAAAAAGGAGCTTATTTTATCCATACGGACTTATCCTTGGGTGAAAAATCCCAAAAAGAATGGATGCTAGTAGCAAATCTAAACCAAAATCATGCTGCAATAGCCAAAATTTCAGAGGCCATTGAAAACGGGGCAGAGCTTTACGACGCAGTAAACAAAGATATTGAGTTGGGTACGGAACGATTGATCAAACTTACCGCTGCTTCCGATGGTATGCAACTAACCACGGATGTTCTAAGGGATACACGACATTTTTCGAACACCCTGTTCAATATTATGCGAGGCGGAATTTTTGATAATAACTATCAAATTGAAAAATCGGATTTTAGCGGCTATCTGGCAAAAGCGAATAAAATAGTTTATAAAAACTTCAAAAGCACGATCAAAGAGCTTCCATCTTTATTTTCAACGTCTCAGCTTAAGGAGATAGGGCATCAAAGCACCGATAGTAATTTTAGAAGGTTATGCTTGGAATATATGCCCTTAAAATTCAGTAGAAGACATGGGGATCCAAGTAGACCATGGAATAGATTTTCTATCAACACTCGTAATGAAGATGGTTCAAAACTGCTGGACTACGAAGGCAATTGGAGAGATATTTTCCAAAATTGGGAAGCCTTGGCTTACTCCTACCCCGCTTTTATAGAGAGCATGATCCATAAATTCCTGAATGCAACTACATTTGATGGTTACAATCCTTACAGGGTTACGAAGGATGGTTTTGATTGGGAAACCATTGAACCGGACGACCCGTGGTCCTACATCGGATATTGGGGGGACCATCAAATCATTTATCTACTAAAATTTTTGGAATTCATACAAAAGTATGCTCCGGACAAACTGGAAGGTTATTTTAACGAAAACCTCTTCGTTTATGCCAACGTGCCCTATAGAATAAAAAGCTATGAAGCTATATTAAGACATCCAAAAGACACTATTGATTTTGATTTGGAATTGGACGGACATATCCGAAGAAAGCGACTCGAAATGGGAGCCGATGGTGCCTTGTTGCTAGATGAAACCGGGGCAATTCATCAGGTCAACTTTATTGAAAAGATTCTAGCGACGGTATTGGCAAAGTTTTCCAACTTTATACCCGAAGGAGGTATTTGGATGAATACCCAACGACCGGAATGGAACGATGCAAACAATGCCCTGGTAGGTAATGGGGTTTCTATGGTAACGCTCTATTATTTGCGACGTTTTCTAAAGTTTTTCAAAGAGATCTTGGTTGCTTCAAAAATAACGGAGGCAGATATATCCATAGAGTTGGCGAACTTTTATGATACAATTTTTGAAACCCTGGACAACCATAAAAACCTGTTATCGGCTACAATCAATAATAGGGACCGTAGGCTTATCTTGAATGGTCTGGGAGAAGCGGGCAGCACCTATAGGTCATACATCTACCAGAAGGCATTCTCAAGAAAAAAGAAAACCATTTCACTGAAGCGTTTAGGGCAATTTGTTGATTTGGGCATTGACTATTTAGAACATTCCATAAAAGCTAATAAACGTGAGGATAAATTGTATCATGCCTACAATTTAATGACCGTTGAAAATGATACCGAAGTTTCCATTTCATATTTAAGTGAAATGTTGGAAGGGCAAGTAGCGGTACTAAGTTCTGGTTACCTCTCGTCAACAGAGGCCCTAGAGGTTCTGGACGGTTTAAAACATAGCAAGCTATTTAGGCAGGACCAGTACAGTTACCTATTGTATCCAAACAAGGACCTACCCCTATTTATGGAAAAGAATACAATTCCTATAGAAAAGGTGAACACTTCCGTTTTACTTAAGACCCTAATAAAAAAAGGCAATACCCAAATTATTGAAAAGGATATTAACGATGTGTATCACTTTAATGGGGATTTCAAGAATTCCAACGATTTGGAAACTACCTTGAACGCGTTGTCCGAAGCTGATTATGGCACACTCCTTAAAACGGAAAAAACCTTGTTGCTTCAGATTTTCGAAGATGTTTTTAACCATAAGGCCTTTACGGGTAGATCAGGCACTTTTTTTGGCTACGAAGGGCTTGGTTCAATTTATTGGCATATGGTATCTAAACTTCAACTCGCCGTGCAAGAATGTTGCTTAAAAGCGTTCTATGAAAATGAAAGCAAGGCCGTCATTGGTAAATTATTGGAGCATTACTATGAAATAAATGAAGGTATTGGAGTACATAAACCTCCTTCGCTCTATGGAGCATTCCCTACGGATCCGTATTCGCACACGCCCGCAGGAAAAGGAGCCCAACAGCCAGGAATGACCGGTCAGGTAAAAGAAGATATCTTAAGCCGATTCGGGGAATTAGGCGTTTTTATTGGGGATGGAAAACTATATTTTAATCCATGCCTCTTGCGAAAAGATGAGTTTTTGACCGAATCCAAATCCTTTGAATACATAGACGTCCAATCCAATAAAAAACAATTTACGATAAAGAAAGGTTCCCTAGGCTTCACCTATTGCCAAGTACCCGTGGTGTATAGATTTGGTGAGAAGGAAAGTATAGAGGTAGTGCGCAAGGATAGTACCTCCACACTTTTAGATACCTTAAGTTTAGATCAAAGTTTAAGTAAGGAGATTTTTGATAGAACTGGTAAAATCGAAAAACTAATAGTATTCGTTAGAGAAGGAGATTTAAGATGAAACTTAGAAGGTTACAATGTATCGGCAAACTATTGATAGTTGGTATCTGTTTCTTTTCATCTTGTAAAAAACAAAAGATGGATAAAAAATACAATGCCGATCTTAAAATAGAGGAAAACATAGATTCATTATTGGCATTGATGACCTTAGAAGAGAAAATAGGACAAATGACACAAGTAAGGCATTTTGATGATATATCGGAAGCGGATGTGACCACGAGGTTCATTGGATCGGTCATTCATACCCAAGGACCGTTGCCCGGTAAGGATGCCACGGAGTGGCAAGCAAAATTCACCAATTTGCAAAAGAAAGCCCTTTCGACCCGATTGGGTATTCCATTATTATTTGGGGTCGATGCCGTACATGGTCAAAACACTTATAATGGAGCCACGATCTTTCCACATAATATTGGACTTGGGGCCACTCAAAATGCAGACCTAGTTCGGCAAACGGCTGCAATAACCGCATTAGAATCGCAAGCTACTGGTTTTAACTGGGTATTTTCCCCTTGCATAGCCATACCGTATAACGAAAAGTGGGGTAGGGTTTATGAAGCATTCTCGGAGAGCACCAAACTAACCGAAGAATTGACAAGAGCCTCCATTCAAGGACATCAGGGGAAACCCTCAGAAAAATCTTCGGTAATGGCCACTGCCAAACATTTCATTGGGGATGGTGCCACCAACTATGGAGAAGAGGGTGGTGAAACCATTTTAAACATGGAACAAGTAGAAGAACGTCTCTTGCCCCCTTATAAAGTTGCCGTTGACGAAGGTGTTGGTTCCATTATGGCATCGTTCAACACACTATCGGACAAGGCAATGCATGCTCACAAGGAATTGATAACAGGATTATTAAAAAACACCTTAAAGTTCGATGGTATTATGTTGTCTGACTGGAAAGGGTACTCAAGATTTGGGGAGGCCGATATCATCAATGCAGGAATAGACATGGTAATGGCAGTGGACGGTGATTTGGACTTGTTTCAACAAGAGTTAAAAAAAGCAGTGGAAAATAATGATGTGTCGGAGGAACGGATCAATGATGCCGTGCGTCGCATATTACGACAGAAATATAGGTTGGGCCTCTTCAAGAATCCCTTTCCAGATGCAAATCTTATTGGAAAGATAGGTATGCCGGAACATAGGGATGTCGCCAGACAAGCCGTTCGGGAATCATTGGTATTACTTAAAAACACCAATAGCATATTACCACTGAACAAAAATACTTCAAAGATCGTTGTAGTGGGTGAACACGCCAATAGCACGGGATTACAATCCGGAGGGTGGACAATAAACTGGCAAGGCACCGTAGAAAATTACGAAGGAGGCACTACTATTCTCCAAGGCATAGAAAAAATCGCCCAAGGAGAAGTTATATATGATAAACACGCGACAAAAATACCAGAGGATGCGGAAGTTGCCATCATAGTTGTTGGTGAACCTCCGTATGCGGAATTTTTCGGTGATATTGGTCATGAATCCAATAATCTTACGTTAACCTTGACCCAAGAGCACCAAAATTATATCAACTCTTATTCCACTAAAAATATACCAATTATCCTCATATTAATTTCCGGTCGACCGATGGTGCTCACAAAACAAATTGAGCAATCAACTGCTTTTGTTGCGGCTTGGTTACCGGGATCGGAAGGAGATGGTATTGCAGAAGTATTATTCGGAAATTATAATTTTAAAGGAAAACTACCCCACTCATGGCCAAAATCTTTATCGGATTTTGAAGGGATTTACGGACCAAATTTTTGGGACAATTCAATAACACCCTTATTTCCAATTGAGTATGGTTTACACTATTGATGCGATATAAAGTAGGGTAAAGGAAAAGACCATGTTCATGTAACAAAATGGGAAGAGTTAAACAACAATACTATGAAACCAACAATAAAAACATTGATCATAACAGGAATAGTTTTAATTATCAGTTATTCTTGCAATCAGAAGAAACACAAAAAAGAAGAATCACAATCCCAAATTCAAAAAAAAGTGACAGCTAAAGATATTTTAGGTAATCCGGACTACTTAGCTATATCCTACGGAGGGTATAGAGCTACTACACGAGACGTTCAGCCCACCCTTGACGAACTCAAAGAGGACATGAAGATTTTATCCGCTATGGGAATCAAAATATTGCGAACGTACAATGTTCAGTTGCAACAGGCCCCAAATTTATTAAAGGCCATACGCGAGTTGAAAGAAGAAAATCCCGATTTTGAAATGTACGTAATGTTGGGGGCATGGATAGATTGCAAAAATGCCTGGACCGACAAAGAACCTGACCATGAGGTCGAAAGCGAACAAAACGAAGGTGAAATTACCAGAGCGGTCATGTTGGCGAACCAGTATCCGGATATTGTAAAGATCATAGCCGTAGGCAATGAGGCCATGGTGAAGTGGGCACAGAGTTATTATGTACAGCCCTGGGTAATTTTAAAATGGGTAAACCATCTCCAAGAACTAAAAAAGATAGGTGAACTACCAAAAGACCTATGGATAACCAGTTCGGACGATTTTTCATCTTGGGGTGGAGGCGGTACCGAATACCATATCGAAGACCTCGAAAAACTAATCGCTGCGGTAGATTATATATCAATGCATACCTACGCCTATCATAACTCTCATTACAATCCAGAATTTTGGGGTGTTCCCGAAAATGAAGAAAAGCTTTCCGATATGGAAAAAATAGATGCCGCAATGCTTCGCGCAAAGGCATTTGCCATTTCGCAATACGACTCGGTAACGAACTATATAAAGAGTCTAGGAGTAGATAAACCAATCCATATAGGTGAAACGGGATGGGCAACCATTTCAAATGGCCATTATGGTCCTACGGGATCCAAAGCTACCGATGAGTATAAAGAGCACCTATACCATAAACACCTAAGGGAATGGACAAATGAGACAGGCATATCCTGCTTTTATTTTGAGGCCTTTAATGAAAAATGGAAAGATGCCCACAACCAAGAAGGTTCCGAAAATCATTTTGGGTTGTTTACCATTGAAGGAAAAGCAAAATATGCGCTGTGGGATTTGGTGGATAAGGGAGTTTTTAAAGGCCTGACCCGAAATGGAAACCCTATCACCAAAACATATGGTGGAGATAAGGAAAAAATGATGAAGGATGTCTTAACGCCCCCCCTTAAAAGAGAGCGAACCGTTACCCATTAAAAACTAGATAAAATGAGCACGTTCAACAAATTTAAACTCATAATGATATTTACCATGATACTGAGTGCCTGTACAGAGAACAATTTAGAGGTAGAAGTATATGAAACTTCGGCTGATGGAAAGAAATTAAATCCAATCACCGAATTCCCCAAAGAATCCGGTACTTCACAGATTAAATTACTTCCCGAGCAAAAATTTCAGACCATTACCGGATTTGGCGGTTCGTTTACCGAAGCATCGGCATATCTATTGAACAAACTGGGCAAAGAAAATCGAAAAAAAATCATTGAAGCCTATTTTGGGGATAACGGTGCCAAATATTCCCTTACACGCACCCATATGAATTCCTGTGACTTTTCGGTGAGCAATTATTCGTACGCTCCGGTAGAAGGGGACAAAACCTTGGAACATTTCTCCGTTGAGGAAGATAAAGATGATATTATTCCTTTTATCAAAGAGGCTATGGATGCTTCCACGGATGGATTCAAAATTCTTGCTTCCCCATGGACGGCCCCACCTTGGATGAAAGACAATAAGGATTGGCGAGGAGGCAAACTATTGCCCGAGTATTATGATACCTGGGCCCTGTTTTTCTCCAAGTACATCACCGCCTATAAAACCGAAGGAATAGATATCTGGGGATTTACCGTTGAAAATGAACCATTGGGCAACAATAACAATTGGGAAAGTATGCATTTCACCCCTCAAGAAATGACAGATTTTGTACAGCATCATCTAGGACCAAAATTAGCCATAGATGGGCATAACGCAAAGATATTGGGGTATGACCAAAATCGTGGGGAAGAATTAAAGGAATGGGTCGATACGATGTTCAAGGACGAAGCTTCGTCCAAATACTATAGCGGTACAGCTGTACACTGGTACGCAAGCACATACGACTATTTTCCGGAATCGCTACAATACGCCCACAATAAGGCACCTGAAAAGCATTTAATTCAGTCAGAAGCCTGTGTGGATGCCGAGGTACCCAAGTGGAAGGACGATACATGGTATTGGTCCAAAGAAGCTACGGACTGGGGTTGGGATTGGGCTACCGAAGAGGACAAACACCTACACCCAAAATATGCACCGGTCAACCGTTATGCAAGAGACATCATCGGATGCCTTAATAATTGGGTAGATGGCTGGATAGATTGGAACATGGTCCTAGATACACAAGGAGGTCCAAATTGGTTCAAAAATTGGTGTGTGGCCCCGGTAATAGTAGATCCAGAAAAAGATGAAGTGTACTTTACACCTATTTATTATACGCTAACACATTTCAGCAAATACATTAGACCAGGTGCCGTACGCATCGGGTTTACGAATTCTGACGATTCCTTGATGACCACAGCGGCACAGAAT
>JBCBZE010000186.1:0-6872 GCA_039815505.1 Bacteroidota bacterium
ACAATCTTTGGCCAATATTGCCATGATCATGTTGAATAAAGGGGACGAGGTTGTTTTACCTGCACCTTTTTGGGTAAGCTATAGCGATATTGTAAAGTTGGCGGAAGGGGTTCCCGTACAGGTACCCACCAGTATAGACACCGATTTTAAAATGACTCCGGACCAATTGGAAAATGCCATAACGCCCAATACCAAAATGCTATGGTTTAGCTCCCCTTGCAATCCTAGTGGTTCTGTCTATAGTGCGGCAGAACTGGAAGGTTTGGCAAAAGTATTACGAAGACACCCTAATATCTATATAGTTTCCGATGAGATCTATGAACATATAAATTTTGTGGGGGGACACGTAAGTATTGCAGGAATCGATGGCATGTACGATAGGACCATCACGGTAAATGGAGTTTCCAAGGCCTTTGCCATGACCGGCTGGCGTATAGGCTACATTGGTGCGGCAAGTTGGATCGCAAAGGCGTGTACCAAATTTCAAGGGCAGATTACCAGTGGTGCCAATGCCATAGGTCAACGGTCTACCATTGCGGCCCTTGAGGCACCTGTGGGCAAGATCCAATTTATGATCGATGAATTTCACAAAAGGCGCGACCTTATACTAGGCCTTTTAGGGGATATAGAAGGTTTTAAACTGAATGTTCCCGAAGGTGCCTTTTATGTCTTTCCCGATATATCTAGTTTCTTTGGCAAAACATTGAACGGAACAAAAATCGATAACGCATCGGATTTTGCCATGTACCTCTTGGAAAACGCCAATGTGGCCACTGTAACGGGAGAAGCTTTTGGAAATCCCAATTGCATTCGTATTTCGTATGCAGCTTCGGAAAAAGAATTACAGGAAGCTATCTCCAGGATCAAATCGGTCCTCTAGGAAAAGAGCCCTATTTGATCAAATGCAAAAACAGTTATGACATGCTTTTGCAGTAAGGTTTACGCTTTTTTCCAAAAATAAGGTGTTAATAATATCAGTACGGTAAATAGTTCTAACCTGCCCAAAAGCATTAGGAATCCACACCACCATTTTCCCAAAGTAGGCAATCCATTAAAATTACTTAACGGATTAAGGCTACCCAACGCTGGCCCCACGTTTCCCAAAGAAGACGCTGCCCCACCGATGGCAGATTTAAAGTCCAATCCCAGAAGTCCCAGCACCAAAGCACCGATGATGAAGGACAGCATGTATAGCACAAAAAAGCCAATGATATTATAGACAATATGCTCTTGAACCGTCCTGTTATTGTACCGAACGGGAATTATGGCATTGGGATGCAATGTTCTTTTAAATTCCAAGAGCCCATTCTTAATAATCAACAAATGTCGCATTACTTTAATACCGCCTGCGGTAGAACCTGCCGACCCTCCCAAGAACATCAACCCAAAAAAGAAAATACTTAAAAAAGGGGTCCAATTGGTAAAATCCGCGGTTACAAACCCCGTTGTGGTCACAATCGCAACGATCTGAAAGATGGCATGTCTAAAAGAACTTTCCCCAGTACCCAATACCATGGGATGGTATTCGGACACAGGTACATTTGCCCGGAAGTAAATTACCAAGGCGGCAATGATGGTAAACACTATAATGAATCCCGTATAAAATCTAAATTCCTCGTCTTTGATAATACGTTGCACCTTTCCTTTAAAAGCAAAATAACTGAGTACAAAGTTGCTTCCCGCCAAAAACATAAAAAACACTACAATGTACTGTATCAACGGCTGGTCGTTCCAAAAGGCCAAGCTGGCATTTTTAGTAGAAAAACCTCCGGTCGACAAGGTTGCCAAGGAGTGGTTTATGGCATCAAAAAAAGACATCCCGGCGAGGCTAAGCAGCAAGGTTTCAGCTGCAGTATAGCCAAAATAAATAAGCCATAATCGCTTGGCTGTATCGGTAATCCTAGGGTGTAGCTTATCCGCATTTGGACCCGGGGCCTCGGCCGCAAATAACTGCATTCCTCCTATTCCCAACAAAGGCAATATGGCAATGGCCAAAACAATAATTCCCATACCACCGATCCAATGGGTAAGACTACGCCAAAAAAGTATGCCCCTGGGTAAGGACTCTATGTCATCCAGAATGGAGGCTCCCGTAGTAGTATAACCAGATATCGTTTCAAAAAAAGCATTGGTCACATTGGGTATGGCGCCAGAAAAAATATAAGGAAGCACGCCAGAAACCGACATAACGACCCATCCAAAACAAACGATAATGTAACCTTCCTTTCGTTTCACCACTTTTTCATGTCCCCTGGTATAGAACATGGCCATGACACCTACCAACATGGTAACAATGGCAGCTAGGGTAATATCCAATGTAACACCATCCTGGTAAATACCGCTCACCAATGCCGCCAATAACATAAAAAAGCCATTGAATAGCAATAGCAATCCCATGAGGTGAAAAATAATTTTGGAATTTAAGGCCATATAATACCTATTTGGGCTATAGAATACATATTAAAGGAACAGCTTTTCAATTTTAGGAATGGCACGTGGCAAACAGCAGACCACTACCCTATCTCCCTGCGTAATCCTAAAATCCCCCAAGGCGATGATACCTTCCCCATCTCGCACTACGCCTCCTATGGTAGCTGCCCTTGGAAAATCGAGTTCCCGAATAATTTGTCCATTGACCAACGAAGTGGATTTTACCTCGAATTCCAGGATTTCCGCGTTAAGATTGTTTAAACGAGTTAAGGCCAACACCTCTCCTTTACGGATATATCTAAAAATATTATTGGCGGCCAGCAGTTTTTTATTGATCAAAGTATCGATACCGATAGACTGGGACAACTGAAAGTAATCCATGTTCTCTACCAAGGCTATGGTTTTCTTTATATGTTTGGATTTGGCCACCAAGCAAGACATGATATTGGTTTCGGAATTTCCCGTTACCGCAATAAAGGCATCCATGGACCCTAAGCTTTCCTCTTCCAACAGTTCTACATTCCTACCATCACCATTAATAACCAGGGCGTTGGGAATATCGTCTGCAATATCAAAAGCTTTATCCTTATCTATTTCAATGAGCTTTACATTAAATTTTTTAGTACATAAATCCCGGGCAGTTTTAAAACCTACTTTGCTTCCGCCCAATATCATTACATTCTTGATTTCTTTTTTCTCCTTTCCCGTAAGTTTATATAATTCGTCCACACCCTCTTTTAGGGTAATAAAATAAACTTGGTCTTCCTCCTTAAAAACCGTATCTCCTCTTGGAATCAACGTATATTGTGTACCCGTCCGTTGTATCGCAATGGGCATAAAATGCAATTCTGGGAATATCTTGGCAGCTTCTTTAACCATTTTTCCAACAAAAGGTGCGGTTTTGGGAAGGGAAACACCAACCATGATCAAGGCACCTTCTTCAAATTCGTAGGTGTCATTGAATGCAGACTGATTCAGGAGCAACTGTATTTCCGTAGCAGCCAGCTCTTCGGGCGATATTAATTCGTCTATCCCCAGTTCAGAGAACTTAATAATCTCTTTGTTATCCACAAACTCCGTATTGGAAATTCTGGCTATGGTTCGCTTACAGCCCAGTTGTTTGGCCAATAAACATAGCGTTAGGTTAGTGGTTTCCGAAGCAGTTACGCCGATTACCAGATCTGAAGTACCTACTTTGGCATCTTGTAATACCGATATGGAAGTTGCATCGCCCCTCAGTACCCTAATATCTAAATGACTATCGGCATAGGCAAGGCTCTCTTTATTGGTATCGATCAAAGTGATATCCTGAGATTCATAAGAAAGTAGTTTTGCCAAATGAAAGCCCACTTCACCAGCTCCCGCAATAATAATCTTCACACTTCAGATTTTTTGTATGTATCCCATATGGACGTAAAGCCTTAGTACAGCTCATTTCAAGAAAAGTTTGCAAGATAATGCAGCGCAAAATTACATAAATTTATTTGTTTTGTATCTATGGGAAAGAAGTAAAGGTTTTAACCCGAACACCTTTCCCAATTACCGGTTCAAATCACTACAGGTGAATTCTAAGTAGTATCTTTGCCCAAAAATTGCCAAATGAGCAAAAAAGTTACTCCCTATAAAGATTCCAAGCTTGGAAAAAAAGAACAGGTCACCAAAATGTTCGATACTATTTCCACCAATTACGATAGTTTAAATCGGGTTATTTCTTTTGGAATAGATGTAAAGTGGCGAAAGCGCGTCGTCGCTATTTTAAAGCAAAAAAAACCCAATACTATTCTTGATATTGCAACCGGAACAGGTGATTTGGCCATTAACTTGGTGGATACGGGTGCCAAGGAAATCGTAGGGTTGGATATTTCTCCCGGCATGTTGGAAGTAGGCAAAAGGAAAGTTATTGAAAAAGAATTGGATGAAACCATCAAAATGGTCGTGGGCGACAGTGAAAAACTACCATTTGACGATGCCGTTTTCGATGCGGTTACCGTAGCCTTTGGGGTACGTAATTTTGAAACTTTGGAAAAGGGTCTGGCCGAGATATATAGGGTATTAAAAACTTCCGGGACCCTTGTTGTATTGGAAACCTCCGTACCCACCAAAACTCCCTTTAAACAAGGATATCGTTTATATTGCAGTACAATCTTGCCCGCAATAGGCAAACTCTTCTCCAAGGACCGTTCCGCCTATATGTATTTATCGGAATCCGCCGCGGTTTTTCCTCACGGAGCGGACTTCAACAATATTTTGGGAAAAATTGGGTTTATAGCTATGGAGAACAAACCTCAAACATTTGGGGTTGCCTCTATATATGTAGCTACAAAGTAAGTTTATGAGAACTATATTTTTTCTGTCAATGGCATTATTGCTCCTTTGCGATACGGTTAATGCGCAGTTCAAGGAAAAACCCATCATAAACCTTGAGAACGAGGATCAGCCTTTGTTGAATTGGGGATACTTTCTTGGGTTTAACCAATATGATTTTAAGTTTGATTATAAAGATGATATCGGTGATGATATTTTAGTAGACAAAACTTTGGGGTTTAATGTGGGATTAATAGGGGAAATGCGGATCAATGAATTCTTAGATCTTCGTTTTGAGCCCGGCTTATTATATACCCAAAGGGATTTAGGGTTTCCCGGTTTTGATAATGCCAATGATGCCCTTAGAGAAGTACGGTCCACGTACATCAGGTTTCCATTGCTTATAAAAATAAGTACGCGAAGATTGGGAAATTTTAAGCCCTACATTACCGCAGGTGCCTATACCGCCTTGAACCTTGGCAGTAATGAAGACAGCCTTGATGACAACAGTAGCGGTACTTTTAGGCTTAAGAGCAATGTCTCTGGATATGAAGTGGGTTTCGGTATTGATTTTTATTTGGAATATTTTAAGTTCTCACCATCCATTCGTGGAGTTTTTGCCCTGACGGATGAATTGGTGCCCGATGTTGACCCCAATAGTCCATGGACGGGAAATATAGATGCATTACGAACTAGAGGGATTTTCATCAACTTTACATTTGAATAGTAAATCCTAGGCCCCTACCCTCCGAATCTCATTCAATAAAATTGATGTGGCCATAGCTACGTTTAGGCTCTCAGTTGTACTTTCGCCAAATTGGGGGATACTTATTTTTTCAGAAATCAATGCTTCTACATCCTTGGAAATACCATTGGCCTCGTTTCCCATAATCAAAATCCCCCTTGGTGGCAATTCCTTGTTATAAACAGATTCTCCTGTCATGAACGCCCCATAAATAGGTACTTGGGTAGTTCTCAGAAAGTTGCTGATATCTTCATAGACCACCTCTACCCGGGCAATGGAGCCCATGGTAGCCTGAAGGACCTTAGGGTTATAACAATCCACCGTTTGGGGCGAACAGACCAATCGGCGAATACCGAACCAATCGCACAAACGAATTATAGTGCCTAAATTACCAGGGTCGCGAACATCGTCCAATACCAAAACCCAATCCCTATCTTCTTGTATATCGTATTTTGGAATATAAAAAACCGCCAACGCACCATTCGGGGTACGCAATCCACTTATCTTTTTTAAATCTGCCTCCTTTATGGTGTATACCCTATTGGAATAAACATCCAAATCCGTTGGGTGGACCATGTAGATCACATACGGTTCATAATTGGCTTCCAAAAGTTCTCGAATTATCTTGATTCCTTCTACCACAAACATCCCGTGTTGAATTCGGTACTTTTTTTGATGTAAGCTTTTTATAAATTTTATTTGGTTTTTAACAACCATTCAAATAGTGTATTTTTGGCGTCTATGAGGACTTTTTCGAGTTTAAAAAAGAACATAGCAAAAATAGGTTTATTATTGTTAGGTATCGCAATTACGTCCTGTAATGCACTCAAAAGGGTCGGGGAAGATGAACTTTTACTCACAAAAAGCAATATTTACGCGGATGGGGAAAAAGTGGGAAACGAAGATATCCAAAGTCTAATTATACAAAAACCCAATAGTACGGTACTGGGGTACCCATTACGTCTAAACCTTTATAATCTTGCCAAAAAAAATCCGGATTCTTCTTTCCAAGCTTGGTTACATAGAAAGGAAAAAAGGAAAAAACGATATGAAAATTTCCTTTCCAAAAAACAGGTGGATCGTTTGGGAAAATCCTTTGTGGTAAAAGGGGCTAGCGAATGGTTAAAAAAAATTGGGGAAGCCCCTGCGGTAATAGATACCGTGAAGTCCAGAAAATCATTGGAAAGGATAAAATCCTATTATGGCAGTAAAGGGTATTTTAACAATAATGCCACCTATAACATAGCGCAAGGGAAAAGAAAGCAAAGAGCCGAAGTAGACTACAAAATAACCTTGGGGAAGCCTTTCATGATAGATTCCATCTCAAAAAAAATAGATTCCAAGGCCATTGATTCCATTTATAGACTGCATGAGAACGAATCTTTCATTAAAA
>JBCBZE010000305.1:0-4380 GCA_039815505.1 Bacteroidota bacterium
AAAAGCGGCCATAATAGCGTTACCCAAATTTTTAACATGAATGGTGGAGAGTATTTGATGCCCACCACCGATCCATCTCCATTTACCACTTTTCACATTGGCCAGAAGGTCATCATAATGATGATTGTTGGGTCCCCAAATAGCGGGCGGCCGTAATGAAATGGTCATAAAATTGGGTGTATTCGCTTTTAGTACGGCCCTTTCCGCAATGGCTTTTGTTTTTGGATAAAGTGCCTTGGGAAGTCCGTCTTTTGCCTCCGTTTCCGATAAGTTCACTATGGGAGACCCAGGGACTACTGGAGCGGCACTTATATAGATGAACTTGGAAATACCGTTTTCCTTGGAAAGGCGTAGCAATTTTTCCGTGGCCTCAACATTGATTTTGTAAAAAGGTTCCTTATCATAAGTAAGATCCATGTGGGCGGCGGAATGTAAAACGTAATCACAGGCCCCCAAAGCGGTTGATGTATTTTGGGATAGGGATGTTAAGTCATCCATTACGGCCGATGCTCCCATGGATGCTATTTTTTTGGCAGCTTGGGTACTACGGGTCAATGCATAGACCCGATGTCCGTTTTCAATTAATATGGGGATGATGTTTTTCCCGACAAAACCGGTACCCCCTGTTACGAATATTTTCATAGGACAAACATAGGAGGTCGCTGGAAGGAAGGGTTAGCTCAAAAAGACGAATCATTTACCCTAGAGGACGTTTATTGGGAAAGTGAAGAGGGAAGTGCTCCAAACTGTTTCTTGTAGGCCAAGGTGAATTTGGAAGGGTGCGAATAACCTAGTTCGTAGCTAAGCTCGCTGGCCGTTTTGCGTTTATAGGCCAGTTCTTGCCGGGCATATTCAAACTTTATTTTTTGATGATATTGTTTGGGAGGTTTTCCAAAAACCTGTTTAAAGTTGGTTTTAAATTTGGTTGTCCCCATACCTGCAATTTTTGCAAGATCGGCTATAGAAGGGATATGCTTTACCAGTGGATTTCTTAGATAGGCCGACGCCATAAAGAGGCCCTTTACATCGGTAGGATGTAAATGCTCAAAATGGTTGCCAAGCTCACGATTATTTAACTTATCCAAAAAGAGGGCTATAAATTGTAGTAGGGAAGCATGTGTGCCAATATTATTATCCGTAAAATTTATGGCCGCCCTTAATTCTTTTTCCGAAAGGTAATCCAGATCTTCATAAATAATGGCATTATCGGCATTCTGCAACGCTTTGACCTGCCCATTTAGATAGGCCGAAAAGAAAGATCTATGAAGTCGGACAAGGACAATCTCAAAATCCTCATGAGCTGGACTGGCCCCATATACCTCCGTATTTGGTGTATAAAACAATATTCCTGTGGGCAGGTATTTTTGAAAGTTGAATTCTTGCCGATTGACTATCTTCTCAACGGGCGCTTTAGAAAGGTTAATGTTCAACAATAACCAATCGCTGGTATTTGGATTAAAGGAGCGGAGGGATAGCGGTTGTGAAAGCTTAAACTTAAAATGATATAGCTCTGTCCTATCGGGAAAACTCCGGTAGTGTATGGTTCCTTTACCCAAATTAGAAGGTAAACGTACTGTATCCCCATGACGATCCGTCTGTAGCTGCTCCACGAACTGATCGATGATATTTCTTTCGATGTCTATTTGGAAGTTCATTTTTGGGCTTTGCAGGCTTATTTTCGTTTTTTTGAAATTAGTACTTGTAATGATTACCTGTAGTAAATCGACTGGGGCAAGAAAATACTATTGATCGTGGCACCCAAGTTATAGAAAAGGGAGCCTAGCTGGTTATTGTATAGGGTTAATCGCATTTAAACTATTCGCTTTGCTTTAACTCATCAAATTTGGAAGGCGTATCTTTTTTAGGAAATGTATTGTTTTCCATATCAATATCCGCAAATTCAAAGTTAGGATCCAGGTTCACCTGTTTTACCTCTTTGTCCTTGATAAAGGTCTTACGGATCTCATATTCGTTCAAGCGCCAAACCTCGGCCGGGAGACGGTCAATTTCCGTACTGCCATCCGTATACTGCCATTCTATGGTTACGGGCATAATGAGACCGCCAACATTTTTGATGGTAAGCTCATAGATATTTTTGTTTGCCAATTGTTTACGGATTTCAGCGTCATCCAATCGGGATAGGAACTGACCATAATTGGCATCCGGGGTATCGATCATGGTAATATCCTCGGGTCCGTCCGTGAAATCCTTGGCCACACTACCCGCATCTTCTCCGGTAATCTTTAGGTTTACCTTTTGGTTTTGACCTTCCAGATCAATATCCTTTTCCATGACCTTGAACCATTTTACATTGGAGAGTTCCATATCGGTTTGATCCGTAGTGAAGAACCATCCCCTGTAAAACCAATCCAGATCCGTAGCGGAGGCATCCTCCAGGGTTCTGAACAGATCTGCCGGATTGGGATGTTTGTATTTCCAGCGGTTGGCATATTCCCGAAAGGCTTCATCGAAAAGTTCTTTTCCCATGACGGAGTTACGCAAGATCTGTAGGCCTACCGTAGGTTTTTGATAAAAATTGGCACCGATCTGCTGCAATAGCTCATTGTCCGAGGAAACCATAATGGGGCGCATAATACTTTTATCCCCACTCATATAAGGAACAATATCCTTGGGGACGGTACTATGGTATTGTGGATAGCGTTCGGCCATGGTACGTTGGTGAAGAAAGGTGTTAAGGCCCTCGTCCATCCACATCCACTTACGTTCGTCCGAGCTTACGATCATGGGAAACCAATTATGCCCTACCTCGTGGATAATGGTACCGATCATACCTGCTTTGGCGTTATCGCTCATTTTCCCGTTTTTGGGCCGGCCCCCATTAAAACTGATCATCGGGAACTCCATGCCAATGTTCGATGTGTTTACCGAAATGGCCATGGGATACGGATATTCAAAGGTGGCATCCGAGTACACTTCCAACGCATGTACAACGGCCTTTGTAGACTCCTCCTTCCAAACGGGCAGTCCTTCCTTGGGATATAGGGACATGGCCATGGTGATATGGTCCGAAAACTGGACCGCCTGCGCGTCCCAAATAAATTTACGGGAAGAGGCAAAGGCAAAGTCGCGCACGTTCGTCGCCTTAAATTTCCAGGTCTTGGTCTTGGTGGTTTTCTTTTTTTCATTGGTCATAGCCTCCTCTGGGGTAATGATCATAACGGGTTTATCAAAGGATTTGCCGGCCTGGGCCATACGCTGACGCTGTTCCGAACTCAACACGTCCCTACTATTTTGTAGTTCCCCGGTAGCGGCCACAACGTGATCGGCCGGTACCTTAAGTTCAACGTCATAGTCACCAAATTCCAAGGCAAACTCGCCCAATTTTTGGAATTGTTTGTTTTGCCAACCCTCTGTATCGTTATATACCGCCATCCGTGGAAACCAATGGGCAATTAGATATACGGTATTGTCATCTTCGGGAAAATATTCATAGCCCTCACGGGAGAGAAGGTATAAACTCCGGTCCGTAATAGGATAGGACCAAGCAATGGAAAAACTGATGGAAGTACCGGATAACAAGGGTTGATCCAGTTTTATTTTCATCATGGTATTGTTGACAAGAATCTTTAACGGCTGATTGGCCGCATCCACCACCGATTTTATGGTATAGCCGGCAGGAAAATCAATCGCCCTTGTTAGGAACTGCATATGTCTTGTGGTCATAGAATCCCGGATACCGCCCAAGACTTCCCCAAAATCCTCGTTTTCCTTACGGTTTACATTCTGTTCCAGTTGTACCCAGAGATAGCTTAGGTCCTCCGGGGAGTTGTTATGATAGGTAATGGTCTCCTCACCGGAGATCGTATTGTTCTTTTCATTGAGCTCCGCTTTTATGGTATAGTCCGCCCGTTGTTGCCAATAGGCTTTGCCCGGTGCGCCACTAGCCGAACGATAGGGACTGGGCGGGGTAAGCATACGGTCTACAGGTTCAAATTTCCCTTGAAAACTGGGGTTTTGTGCTTGCACCGAAAGGACTAAAAAGAAGGTGGACAAAGCTGAAAAAAGGAATCGCATGATGTGTGTTTTTTGATTGCCTTACAAGATACTTAATCTTGTGCTATTACACCAGTTATATAGGGTAGAGCTTTTTATGGATTTGTATAAACGCTTGGAGAACCCGATTCTATGAAGATGACCCACTTTACCCGTTTTTTATTTCATAGCACAATTCCACCATTCCGTCCGTATAGGCCGTTACGTCTTTTAGGTGCAAGGGTCGCTCGGTTCCAATGAAGTCAAAAAACAGTGTTCCGTCCCCTAGCAGCATGGGTACGATGGTGACATTGATCTCATCCGCCAAGCCCAAACGTAAAAAATCTTTGGTGAGTAGGGCGCCTCCTACCATCCAGATATTTTTAT
>JBCBZE010000112.1:0-9222 GCA_039815505.1 Bacteroidota bacterium
AACACCCTTTTGCCAACATAAATCTTCCTTTTTCGATAAACTACGTACTTTTGAAGGTAATAGGCTACAGCTTCGGATTGACAGAAATATTTCATGGTATCCGGAACCTTAAATCGCATTTCTTCCGCTATTCTAAAAAAATGATCAACAGAATTCCTGCTGGTAAGGATGATCGCGGTAAAATCGTTAAGATCTATTTTTTGTTGCCTAACATTTTTGGCATCTACTCCCTCTACATGAATAAAAGGTCTAAAATCTACTTTTACCTTTTCTTTTTCAATAAGTCGTGAATATGGAGAGTTTTCCATTTTCGGTTCTGGTTGAGAGACCAAAATCGTTTTTACTTTCATAGACATCAATCTTTTAAGAGACTTCCAATTATCACAAAGGGTGAAATTTCGAGTGCGCAAAGGTACAAAATAAAATAGAAAAAATGGCTTGCTATAAATTTTTGATGATTTCTAAGCAGCGTAATCCAACCAATGCAGTTTATAAAAAGAATTAGGAAGATGCTTATGTAAATCACAGTTTTCGAATCTATTAGTACGTACGTCAGGATAATATTGGATAAAAGCATGATCATTCCGCTATAGTTCAAATAGGAAATTTTTTTAAATATAAATTCCGATATGGTCTTGTTGCTATTAAATACAAAACCATTTCCCAGCTGTAACAGAATTTTCATGATCAGAAATAACAATAACAAACCAAGGATCAGGAAATAAACGGTAGGGTAATCGTAATTTTTCTCTTCCCAAAGGACTTTGCGGATCAGGTAAATAAAAAGCGCAAAATTCATCACTTGAAAAACACTAAAAAAAATATGGAACCAGTTTAATAACTTATCCTTCTTATTATACATAAAAATGTATTTGTTATTGAAAGGAAGAATGATAAAGTTGAGGAACCTACCATAAAAAGCACTTTTTGCCAGTACCATAAAAAAGATACTCGTAAATATGATTATCGTAATCCAATCTGCGGTATAGGTACTTCTAAAAATGGGCTCCATTTACTTTAATTCAATATTTTCTCCGTTTATACCCAAGTATAGGCCATTTTCGGAAATAGACACTTTAAAATAACCTGGTTCGGTCATTTTGGGTTTGGGCAGTATAAACGTATACGCTATGGTATCCTTGGACTTTAGCTTAACCATGGTTTCTTGTATTTTTCTGGTTTCCAGGGGCAGGATTTCCTTTACCTGTTTGTATTGGTTAAGGTAAGCTATTCCGAACGAAAGTTTTTCCAACGCAATGTCGAATTCATAGGGATTATACACTTTTAGAACAATTTCTTCCCCGCTATCAAGGGAGATAGGTTCATCATCAACATAACATCGCAGTTTTCTGAAGGATTCAAAATCGGCTATATAATATCCAAAATAGGGAGTTCCCTTATTATTGGGAAAAGTAATATCACCTTCCTTTAGATATTTGGAAACATAAAGCACTTTTTGATGCTGTACCTTTGATTCCGAATCATCAATGGTATATTGGTTTTGTCTGTAACGTATATTATTTAATGAATATGTTGAACTCCCGGAGTAAAAGGCGTACATAGGTGATAATCTATAGGAATTTTCGAACACTACCGGCATATCCCCAATTTGGGATTCCAAAGCCTTCACCCACGCCTTGTTCCCATGGGATTCATATATAATGGGGAAAAGGGGTTCAAAAGCTAAACCAAGACGGAGATATAACAGCAAAACAATATTTACAAGACCCATGCGATAGATCCATTTTTTTGCTCTCGCGTTCCGTAACATAAAGTTAAAGGCAATAACGGCCATGGGAATGCAAACCACAATAATCCACTGGGTCTGTACACGTCTGTTAAAACTAGAAACAAAAAAGAAAAGCAAGGTGCCGTAACTTATGTATAATAGCGCTTTGGTAAATTTATCGGTGCCCTTGGTCTTGAACAGGGATTGATAGATCCATGGAAAGGTAAGCCCAAAAATAGCAACTAGGTTAATTAGAAAACCTAAAGTGAAATCCGAAAATTCATAGGCTCTATTGGGGCGTTCAAAAAGATGGTACTTGATCGAAACAAAGTCGTATGCATATAACCATAAAAAATGAGGTAAATAGCAGGCCACGGCAACAATGACCGATAGCCACGCAAATGTGTTCAACACCAATTTTGGATTGGATAAAAGAACAAATAAAATAACCAGTACAGCATGATATTTACTGTACATCAAGAAAGCCATAACCACACCCAATAGAATGGCCCACATAAAAGACGGTGTTTTAATAAACTTTTTATAGACCCATAGGAACACGGCCGTAAAAAAGAGCAAAGGTGTATCGGGAAGTGTAAAAAACCCGTAAGCATTTAAAAGTGTCATGGAAAAAACAAGCACAAAAAAATGAAATACGCAATTGTTTTTTTTAGGGTGATCTACAAGTAGCCAAAGAAAAATAAAGGTCCCCGCAGACAGCATACAACTCATAAAACGTACGCCCAATTCCCCATCAAAGAAAAAGCTGCTGATTTTTATAAGAAAGGCGACCATAGGAGGATGGTCAAAATAACCCCAAGCCAAATCTTGGGCATAATACCAGTAGTAGGCTTCATCGAAAATCAATTCGGTAAAGTTGCTTTGTAGGAGGTTTAGCAATAAAATTGCCCCTAACAAATAAAGGAAAAGTTTGGGTAGTTTCGGTGTCATCTACAGGGTTTGATTCGGTCCAAAATTACAAATTATAACCGTTAGGGGAAGTTTTAAAGAAATGATAAAATCCAAAGGAGATTTCTTAACAGCTTATAAAGTGGTATTTTTGACGCTAATACAAACAATGGATGACGGACAGTCTGGTTATAATCCCTACGTTCAACGAGATAGAGAACATTGAAGCTATCATCAAAGCAGTCTTTGATCTGGAAAAGAATTTTCATGTTCTTATCGTAGATGATAATTCTCCGGACGGTACGGGATCCAAAGTTGTGGAGTTGCAGTCGTTTTATTCAGGCAGGCTTTTTTTGGAAGTTAGAACGGAAAAATCAGGGTTGGGGACCGCCTATATCCATGGGTTTAAATGGGCCATAGCCAAAAAATATGATTATATTTTTGAGATGGACGCTGACTTCTCCCATAGACCGGATGATTTGCCAAGATTGTATAGGGCTTGTGCCAATGGCGCGGATGTAGTGATAGGTTCGCGTTATAAAAAAGGTGTCAATGTGGTCAACTGGCCCCTGTATCGAGTTTTATTGTCATATGGGGCGTCTTTTTACGTAAAAATGATCACAGGAATGCCCATACATGATCCCACGGCAGGTTTTGTATGCTATAGACGAAAGGTTTTGGAAGACATTGACCTGGACTCCGTACGGTTCATCGGATATGCCTTTCAAATAGAAATGAAGTTTAGGGCTTATCTCAAGAAATTTAAAATAGAGGAGATTTCCATCATTTTCACAGATAGGGAAAAAGGCAAATCCAAGATGAGTTCCTCCATAGTTAGGGAAGCTATATTTGGGGTGCTAAAAATGAAGTTGAGAAGTTTGTTCCAAAAAAGTAAATTTTAATATGTCCGAAATACTGATAAAAAATGCGAAGTTGGTGAACGAGAATTCCCAATTTGAAGGGGATGTCCTAATAAAGGAAGATCTTATTCTCAAGATCGATAAAGATATCAGTAGCCCAAATGCACAGGTAATAGATGTAAATGGAAACCATGTATTCCCGGGTGTTATCGATGATCAAGTACACTTTAGGGAACCGGGCCTTACGCATAAAGGCACCATTGCTACGGAAAGTAGGGCCGCCTTGGCAGGTGGTATTACCTCCTTTATGGAGCAGCCCAATACAAATCCGCAGACGGTAACCATTCAAAAACTGGAAGAAAAGTTCGCAAGGGCCGCGGAAACCTCCTATGCCAATTATTCTTTTTTATTTGGAGGGACCAATGATAATTTGGAAGAGCTAAAAAAATTGGATAAAAACGCCTGTTCAGGAATAAAACTGTTTCTGGGCTCATCAACCGGAAATATGTTGGTGGATGATGAAGCGGTTCTAGAGAAGATATTTAGAAGTACGGAAATGGTTATTTCCACACATTGTGAGGACGAAGGAACCATTAGAAAAAATCTGGCGGACCATATTGCAAAATTTGGAGATAATATACCTATGGAATACCACCCTTTGATCAGAAGTGAAGAAGCGTGTTATTTATCCTCCTCAAGGGCCATAGATTTAGCAAAGAAGACAGGGGCCAGACTTCACGTTTTCCACCTTTCTACGGGGAAGGAGACCGATCTTTTTAGAAATGACATTTCCTTGGAGGAAAAAAAGATCACTTCAGAGGTTTGTATTCATCATCTGTGGTTTTCAAATGAGGATTATAGCACCAAGGGCAACCTAATTAAGTGGAATCCTGCAGTAAAAACGAAAAATGACAGGGCAATACTTTGGGAAGCACTTTTAAACGATAAGATAGATGTTGTAGCTACCGATCATGCACCACATACCTTGCAGGAAAAGGATAATGTATATACCAAGGCACCTTCTGGTGGGCCGTTGGTACAACACGCATTGCCGGCCATGTTGGAAAACTATCATGCAGGAAGGATATCATTGGAGAAAATAGTGGAGAAAATGTGCCATAACCCAGCGAAGTTATTTCAAATCAAGAAGCGTGGGTTTCTTAGAGAGGGATATTTTGCCGACTTGGTCGCGGTGAATTTGAACGATTCTTGGCAAGTAAACAAAAACAACATATTTTATAAGTGCGGATGGTCCCCTTTTGAAGGTGTGGCCTTTAGATCTAGGATATCCCATACTTTTATAAACGGGCATTTAGGCTATGCCCATGGCGTTTTTTCCGATATTAAAAATGCAAGACGTTTAACATTTGATCGATAATCATGAGGAAGACTGTATCCCTACTGGTCCTACTAATTATACTTTCCTGTGGAGAAGGAGTAATGGAAAAACCGGATAACCTTATTTCCAAAGATGAGATGATATCACTGTTATACGACTTGGCGGTTTTGAACGCCGCCAAAAGTACGGATGCCAATATTTTAAGGGATAACCATATTGAAACTATGGAGTATCTCTACAACAAATATAGCATAGATAGTATACAATTTGTTCGTAGCGATGCGTATTATGCCTCTATGCCAGAGGAATACGAGGCCATTTATAAAGGGGTGGAAAGCAAGCTACAAAAAGAAAAAAAGAAAATCGAGAAGGCCAATGACAGTCTAAATCTTAAGAATACACCTTTAAAAAAGGCATCTAAAAAAAGTAACCCTAAAGATTCTCTTCCCTAAATCGGTTGCAGGAAAAGTAGATGACTTCTTCCAATAACTCATATTTAAAATGCAATAGATCGGTGATTTTTTTATTACTGTAAATTTGTGGGTTTTTCAATGATGCTACCGCAACCTTGGTCAATTTCCTGCTTTTTTGGCTTAGGAGACTCCAAAACCAGTCCAATCGCCATAACAATTGCAACTGCCAAAATTGTAATTGCCTTGTAGGTTCAGATTTACCAAGTTCCCGGGCCATAATGGAAAGGATTTTTTTGTAGGTCCAGTTCTCACATATAAGAATAAAACGTTCATTTTTAACCGAAGACTCCATAAGCCGTACCATTATTTCAATAACATCGGTCACTGAAATAAAACCAGTGGTTCCGGGAGGATAATAGCCAAGGCCTTTAAAGGCCGTTTTAAACAGGATGCCACTTCCGGTATGCCAAAACCCCGGCCCTAAAATAACCCCGGGATTTACAATAACCACTGATAATCCCTCTTCTTTTCCTCGCCAAACTTCCATTTCCGCACTATGCTTGCTCAGAGCATAGACATTGGCATTAAATTCGTTCCATTCATTTTCTTCCGTTGCCGCGGTGCTGCCCTCGTTTTTTCCTATGGCCGCTATGGAACTTACATAGCACAGTTTTTGAATTTTTTTAGAAAGGCACAGATTTACGACATTGGCAGTTCCTTCTACATTTGTTTTCAACAGTTTTTCGTAGTCATTTGGGTCAAAAGAAATCAGAGCGGCACAATGGTATACATGGGTTACACCCTTAAACGCAATTTCCAATGCAGGGATATCGTTTAGGTCGGCTTCGATCCAAGAGATGTTATTAAATAGTATTTCGCTATTTTCCGTATAATAGGAAAACACCTTTTTAACTGCTTCCAGATCGCTACTTTTTCTATGGATGGCGATAACAGGGGTCTTTTTTTGCACCAAATGCAATAGTAGATGTGCTCCTACCAATCCTGTTCCTCCTGTAACTAAAACCATGCTCAAATTTAATTATTTGTCATGGATATATCCTCTTTTTGGAGCGTGCAAAGCGTTGTATTTACTTTATATTTGCAGCAATTATCTTAAAAAGGAACAATACGGATGACTAAGAACTTTGTAGCTGAATTGAAATGGAGGGGAATGTTACATGATGAAATGCCAGGAACGGAAGAGCATCTTTTAAGTGGTATGCAATCCGCCTATTTGGGTATTGACCCTACGGCCGACTCCTTACATATAGGACATTTGGTAGGTGTAATGTTATTACGCCATTTTCAATTGGCCGGTCACAAACCTTATGCTCTGTTAGGGGGGGCTACGGGAATGATAGGGGATCCTTCGGGAAAATCTGCCGAACGTAATCTATTGGACGAGGCTACACTCCACCATAATCAAGAAGCCCTTAAAAAACAGTTGTCCCAATTCTTGGATTTTGATAGTAACGTTGCAAACGCAGCTGTTTTGGTGAACAATTATGATTGGATGAAGGATTTTTCTTTTTTAGACTTCATTAGGGACGTTGGGAAACATATTTCCGTAAATTATATGATGGCCAAGGATTCTGTAAAAAAACGATTGTCCGCCGAGGCCAAAGAAGGGATGTCCTTCACGGAATTTACCTATCAGCTGGTCCAAGGCTATGATTTTTTACATTTGTTTCAACATCATAATTGTACCCTACAAATGGGGGGCAGCGATCAATGGGGCAATATAACCACCGGTACCGAATTGATTCGCAGAATTGGTGGTGGTAAGGGATATGCGCTTACATGTCCATTGATCACCAAGGCTGATGGCACCAAGTTTGGAAAGACCGAAGGGGGGAATGTATGGTTGGACGCTACACGTACATCACCCTATAAGTTCTATCAGTATTGGTTAAACACCTCGGATATCGATGCCGAAAAATACCTTAAAATATTTACATTTCTCCCCAAGAACGAAATAGTGGGGTTGGCGGAAGAGCATGCAAAAACTCCTCACTTACGCGTATTGCAGAAAAGGTTGGCCCAAGAGATTACGGTGATGGTACACTCGCAGGACCATTTGGACAATGCTATAAAGGCCAGTAACATATTGTTTGGAAAGTCTACTTCGGACGATTTGAAGGGATTGGACGAGGAAACGTTTTTGGATGTTTTTGATGGCGTCCCTAAGGCTATGATTTCAAGAAGTGAGATTGAAAACGGATTGGACATGATCGGTGCCTTGGCTGCCAAAACAGGATTCTTAAGCTCCAATGGTGAAGCAAGAAGAGAGTTGAAACAAAATTCCATAGCGGTAAACAAGGAAAAGGTAAAGGAAGACTATACCATTACAACCACCGACCTTATAAGTGATAAATACGTGCTCTTGCAACGTGGAAAGAAGAATTATTTTGTATTGGTCCTCTCCTGACGAACAACGTAATGTATGTTTGAATAATCCAACTTCCCAGGGAAACTCGTATATCTTTAGATAATAATTAAATAACCCGTTGTGCATTTTGAAACCAAACGGGGATGAAATGTCAGTTCGAGTGATTTTGAGAAACGAAAAATCGTATCGAGAACAGCTTGAACTGTTAAAATCCTCATTCTCGATACAAATTTTACTTCTTTCATCGGTAAAATTTACCCGAATCGACGGAATTTTATCAAAATGCACAACGGTTTTAAATAGTAGTATTATGAAAAAGAGCCCCTTATTTTACATAATATGCGCCTTGCTCATGGCGGCATGTTCCAATGACGATAATTCAGCGACTACACCTTTCACAAGCTCTTTGCAGGGAGCGTGGACCCTTAACAACGTGATTTGTTTTTGCTTTTTTGAAGATGATTTTGAATTCAACGCACACCAACTCACCTTTGACACATCCAACAATACGGTTACCGTAGCGAACGGGGCCAATGGAAATTTCATCATATCACCGGGCGTATATGACTTTACGGAAGACCAGGGGGTTTTGACCATTGATAATAATGAGGATTTAATGTATTCCTATCAAATAGAAGGCGATGAACTCACTTTGGTTTTTGTAGACGAAATCAATATTGCCGATGATGAGGTTACCTTGATATATGACCGTAATTAGAGCTTTAAAAATTATAAAACCATTAGGTTGCAGCCACGTACATCCGAATGGTCAAATCGACCTAAAATTTCAAAACTCCCATCTTTATAAACCTTTCCCAAGTCTTGGGTGGCAATAAAGGAGCAGGAGTTTATATTCGCCAAGTCCATAATATTAACACCTCCCGTTTTACCATGGGAGAGTTCGGTCAGCGGATCTTCCGTGTCCCTGATTTTTAGTTGCATCCATGGTGGCGTCTCAAAAATACCGTTTCCCTGGGAATAGGCTTGGGACAATAATTCGGTCATTCCGTATTCGGAATGAATCCGTGATACCCCAAAACCTACTTTTAAGCATTCATGAAGCTCTTCCCGAATCATTTCTTTACGTCTTCCCTTCATACCACCGGTCTCCATTACAATCGTATTTTTTAAGTGGAATCGATGTTTTTCCGTTAGGTCCAAAAGGGCGAAGGAAACACCGATGAGCAAGATTTTATGGCCTTTGGCATCCAGTTCGGTCAATTTCCGATGCAAGCCATTTAAATCATCCAAATAAAATCCACTATCCGGATGCTTACTTTTTTTAATAAAGTCGTTGACCATATAGATGAGTGAGGAGCCTTTCCTTTCCAAATAAGAGGGTAATAAGGCCAATACACAATACTCCGATAGGTTCCCATAAAAAAGGTTAAAAGACGTTAAATAGCTTCTTTCATAGATCGCTATATCCGCAACATAGTGCTTACTAACCGTAGTACCGCTTGTGCCACTACTGGTAAAGATAGATTTTGGGGTTTTTCCGTCCGTAATCAGTTTTTTGGACTTGAAAAATTCTATGGGTATATATGGAATTTGGGATAGGGAAGTAACCTGGTTTTCCGTCC
>JBCBZE010000040.1:0-15752 GCA_039815505.1 Bacteroidota bacterium
AAAAAGCTCCCCTCCGGCCATGGCCGGGGCCAAGTTGGTTGTATCGCTGAGCGGGGACAGTTTATCACCAAAATAGGCACCTGAAAGTACCGCTCCGGCGGTCATTCCCAAGGAGATGTCCAGGGCATCGCCTATTCCAATAAGCGCTATGCCCACTGTAGCGGAAGTGGTCCATGAGCTACCGGTGGCCACCGATATGATAGCACAAATGATGACACAGGCCGCCAAGAATATGGTCGGGTTTAATATTTGCAAGCCATAGTAAATCATGGAAGGTATGATACCACTGATCAGCCATGTGCCGGACAAGGCACCTACCATTAATAAGATAAGCAAGGCTCCAGAGGTAGATTTGACATTTTCGGCCACTTCGGAAAGCATTTGCTTATACGATACCTTGTTGAAAAAACCAACGATCGCCGCTACCGCTCCCCCCAACAGTAAAATAAATTGGTTGGACCCACTCAAGGCATCATCACCAAAAACATAAACGTTGTACGCCAGCATGCCTACAAGGATGATTACGGGCAACAATGCCTCCCAGATATTAAGTTCCCTATTTTCTACCGTATGTTCGTCCTGTGGTTCCGAGGGGTCTATGTTTTGACTTTCCATATGCTGTTAGTTCGTTAGTTGGTGTCTGTTATCTTGTAATATTACAATTTTGGAAACTGTTCTGCAAACTTTCGGTATGGCGTAAAGGTGTTTGATCCGCTGTAACCTAATGTGTGTTATCCGTAAGTATATCATATTGCGCAACGACAAAACATTTGTACTTTTGTATTTCCAGTTCTTGGAAATTTATAGCATTTAAAATAATCTCTCATTAACAACATCAAACTATGACTCAATACGATGTAGCCGTCATCGGTTCCGGCCCAGGAGGATATGTCGCGGCGATACGCTGTGCTCAACTGGGAATGAAAACTGCCATTATAGAAAAATATGCCACTTTGGGCGGTACTTGTCTTAATGTGGGATGTATACCCTCCAAAGCCCTACTGGATTCATCGCATCACTATGAGGATGCCATTAAGCATTTTGAGGAGCATGGCATAGAGATTCCCGGAACGGTAAAAGTGAATTTGGAGAAAATGATCGGGCGCAAACAAAGTGTAGTGGATCAAACCACCAAGGGAGTCCAGTTTTTGATGGATAAAAATAAGATCGATGTTTATGAAGGTTTGGGGAGTTTTAAGGATGCGACACACATTACGATCAAAAAAAATGATGGAAAATCCGAAACAATAGCTTCCAAAAATATCATTATCGCCACAGGATCCAAGCCTTCTAGCTTACCGTTCATTACCATTGACAAGGAACGGGTCATTACCTCTACCGAAGCGCTGGAACTAAAGGAAATCCCTAAGCACATGATTATTATTGGAGGCGGGGTCATTGGCTTGGAGTTGGGACAGGTGTACAAACGATTGGGTTCCGAGGTAACGGTCGTGGAATTTATGGATCGGATCATACCGGGAATGGACGGGGCGCTTTCAAAGGAATTGATGAAAGTAATGAAAAAACAGAAGGTGAAGTTTAACCTTTCCCACAAAGTGAAATCCGTGGAACGAAAAGGCGATGAAGTTATCGTAAAAGCGGATAATAAAAAAGGGGAAGAGATTACGTTCACCGGTGACTATTGCCTGGTTTCCGTGGGGAGAAGACCCTATACGGATGGATTGAATGCCCAGGCGGCCGGAGTAGAAATCGACGATAGGGGCAGGATAGCGGTGAATGATCATTTGCAGACCAATGTTTCTAATATCTACGCCATAGGCGATGTCATACGGGGTGCCATGTTGGCCCATAAAGCGGAGGAGGAAGGAACCATGGTAGCAGAGATTTTGGCGGGTCAAAAACCACATATCGATTATAACCTTATTCCGGGCGTAGTCTACACTTGGCCAGAGGTAGCAGCCGTAGGAAAAACGGAAGAAGAACTAAAAGAGGCCGGGGTCGCCTATAAAGTGGGACAATTTCCAATGCGGGCCTTAGGACGTTCCCGTGCCAGTATGGATACGGACGGATTTGTGAAAATATTGGCGGATAAAGCTACGGACGAGGTGCTTGGGGTGCATATGGTGGGTGCCCGTTGTGCCGATTTGATCACCGAAGCGGTGACCGCCATGGAATTTAGGGCCTCTGCCGAGGATATTGCCAGAATGAGCCATGCACATCCCACGTACGCGGAAGCCGTGAAAGAAGCGGCGCTTGCAGCGACCGAAGATAGGGCGCTACATATATAAGGGTCTTTTTGCATTCCGTTTCCCATAAAAACAATAAACCCCGGTCACTTAAGTGACCGGGGTTCTCCCTTCCTCATAGCAATCTTACTTAATTAGTTTGGCATCGGGGAACGCCGCATGGTAGCCAAACCAAAAAGCATTATGAGTGGGAATACGTTTCAACTCCTTCCCGGTTGTGCTTATCATTTTTTCTTCTAGTACCGTCCAAACCATACCCTTGTCATCTTTTGCCGTACGTTCCCCGTCATACTCCTCAAATGTTAGACCGCTTGTGTCGAACACGCGGTGTGCGCCGGAATTATCGGTAAACACTACAAAATTTATGTTACCTATTTGGGAGGAATAAATCGGGTTCTTTCTAAGGAACTTACTGGAAATCGCTAAGTTTTCATTGGCTATGTCCGGAATTCGTATGGATAGTATTTCATCTTTGTTCTTTAATCTCGTATCCACTTTAGGTACGGTGAACATTAAATTGTCCGTAGCAAAGTATGCTTTGTAGGCCACTCCCTCACCATAGTCCCTACGGTGTCCGGTCTGTAAAGAAAGTACGCTGGTCTTAGGATGCCTTTTTTTCCACTCGCCCCAAGTAGTGGTGACCACACTCAAATAATCCAGTTTTATTCCTTTGCCTACCAAAGGGCCAATAACGGGTTCACCTTCCAAAGTACTCCATAAGGTTTGGGTGGCCTTGTCATACATTAATTTATTGGACCTATATAAAAAGCCGCTGGTACCCAGTTGATGGTTTATACCCTTATGCTCGGTTTTGTACAGGATCACCGTACCACATAAAGTACAGTATACCCCGGCTACGGGGACATCACCAACTTCATCCACGAACATCTCGTGCCAAGCCAATATTCTTTTGGGATAGGCCCTTGCATCCCCATTTACCTCTATACCAAAAACAATATTGTTATCCTTTAAATAGGTAGCTTCTTCTGCGGTTATCATTTGAGGCTTGCGCAATGGGGGAATACCATCCTGGAATACACCGCCCCAGCGAACCTCGTCCAATCTAATGGTACTTTGTTGGGCCCTATTTAAAAAATAGGTTTTGAACTTGGAATCGATACGTTCATGTAGATTCGCCTTAAACTCGTAATACGCATCGGAATACGCCGCTTCCTTATTCCATAACCATTGGAACCACTGATCAAAATCATATCCGAATTTTTTTTGGGTCTTGCGTTCCAATAACTTAAGGAGCCTATGGGCAATTTTTCTATTCTGGCTAAAATAAAAAGTCTCTATGAGCATAATTTCATAGGCTTCGTCCCAATGAGTATCAATATAGGATACAGCGGTATTGACTTTTTGTTGGTCTTCCGTGCTTACCAAATCCAGAAAATAGGAGGTAGGGGCCGCTACTTCTGTTTTTAGCGATGTAGCGGATGTTGAATAATTAACGTTCTGCCCGTTGTCCGCTTTAAAATAACGTACCAAAAAAAAGGTACTCAACATAAAACAAAGCAGACTTCCGAACTTGATGTAAGAGACCATAATAACTTTTTATGGCTCTATAGTCGCATATTAACCTGATAATTTGAACTTTAACGATAATTTATGATAGCCCGTCTACCAACAATCGCAGTATTTTACTGATTGTGGGTACCGTCACAATAGGGTGGATTCCCTGTTTTTTTGCAGGTACATAAATAGGCGGTTTCATCTTTATCGGCCTTAAAATTTAAGGAAGGAGGCATGTTATGGGCTCTATGGGACCCATCACAAAAAGGTTGTTCGTTACTATGGCTGCACGTACACCATGCATATCTTTTATTCTTTTCCAAATCGACTGCTATGGGGGTAAACCCTTGGTTTTCTTCACTCATAAGACACGTTTATGGATAAAGTTAATCGAAAAGAAAATATAGAAAAACTACAAAGGTTAATTTTTAGCCAGTCTAAATAATTTAAGAAGTATAAGTCGTAACCGGAATAGGTAACTTTTAAGAAGTTTTTGTGTAAATACCTGCCAAGATTCGGTTTTAACCCATACATATCGTAATCCTGTGGCGATGTTCAGTTGTATACGTTCTTTATTTTTTTCATACCTCAGAGCGGCATAGGTACATATGATCATAAATACAATTGCCCCAAGAATGGATACCCATGGTGTAAGCGCATGATTAAAAAATCGATATAGGCCCAAACCGGTAAAACTTCCATATAGAACAATGAAATGTACAATATAAATAGATAAGGTACTTTGTCCAATTTTTAAAACCGTACTATTGGTCAAGAATTGTCTGAACAACATGAACAGGGCAAATACTACAAACACATCCCCTAATCGAATAAAAAGATAATTGTTAAAATAAACATCGGCGAAAAGTTGAATGCCCGTAAGGCGGGTTAGCGCAAGAAACACATCCGATGAAAAGAAAATAAGGAAAACCCCAACGGTAGCAGCAGTAACTATTGCAACGGGGTATAGTTGTTTAAAATTTTTGTACCTAGTAAATAGAATGGAAAGAAACGCTCCAAAGGAAGCATAACCGAACCAAGGGAATATCGTGAATACGGAACCATTGGCCTTGGTAAGATAATTAGCGATGCCTTGCGGCAGGTAGGCATAGGAAAGGCCTTTATAATAAGGCTCAAAAACAAAGAGGAGACAAGTGATGGCAACCGATACCAAGGGAAACCAAAACTTCTTTTTATCATGTGTCAAAAGATAGATGCCTATGATTCCCAGAATGGAGAGACCTATGCAATGCAATACATCCACCAAGTAGAAAGAGGGATAAATTTCACCGCTCAAAAGCCCAAAAAGGTTACTTCTTAGGAGGTAGCCTATAAAAAGTAACTGAAGCCCCCTTTTTACACCTTTCTTTACACGGGGATTATGCAATCCACTTTGGGGAACTTTTATCAAGAGATAGGTAAAGATGAATCCCGATACCGTAAAAAAAACAGGGGCCGTAATTCCTCTAAAATACTGCCAGATGGCATAGGGTAGATGACTACCGTCCCTAAAGGCGTTATCCAGTAAACCATCCACAAAATGGCCCTGGAGCATCATTAGAATGGCCCATGCGCGCATAGCGTCCACAAAATACAATCTGTTGGTCTTACTTTTCATGAAAAATAACTACACTATATACTTGCTTAACAGCTTGTTTAGATGTTTTCGCTTGCAAAATTAGACAAAATACTGGCAATTCAATCCTATTTACGGTATTTTCGTCATATAAACTATAGTAACGTATCTATGGCAACTATATTGGCGTTTGCAGGCAGCAATTCTTCGACTTCGATCAATTTTGAATTGGTAAAGTATACTTGTTCCCTTATCCAGAATCAAAACATCCAATTGTTAAATATGGTAAATTTTCCCTTTCCCATGTATAGCTCGGATTATGAAAAGGAAAAGGGCTTTTCCAATTCCCTCATAGAGTTGAACCAGGATATTCAAAGAGCCGACGGTCTTATAATTTCGGTGAACGAGCATAATGGTGGCCCTTCAGCGTATTTCAAGAATCTGACCGATTGGTTGTCCAGATTGGATATTAAGTTCTTGGCAGGTAAAAAAGTGTTTTTATTGTCAACTTCCCCAGGAAAGGGGGGAGGTGGCAATTCCCTGGCGTTATCAAATACCAGACTAACACGTTTTGGGGCAGAGGTTACCGCTACTTTTTCCATGCCTTCGTTCAACGGCAACTTTGATAAAGAAGATGGAATTTTGGATGCAAAGCTATCCAAAGCACATAAAACTGCACTTGAAGATTTTTTAGCCAAAATTTAATAGACTTTGCGAAGAAAGGTTTCTTTCACTGTTTTGGATATTCCTAAGTTTAAGGAAGCTTTGCTGTTATGGGCCCAGCAGTTTCAGGATATTGTCTGGTTGGACAGTAACGAACATCCCGATTCATATGGGTCTTTTGACGCTGTATTGGCGGTCGATGCACTCACATCGATTACAACCGATAGCCATAACGCCTTTGACGATCTTGCAGTTTATCAAAAAGAGACCAAGGATTGGATATTTGGTTATTTATCCTATGATTTAAAGAACGATGTAGAACTACTTTCATCCAAAAACCCGGATGGATTATACTTTCCCGAGCTTTATTTTTTTCAACCTAAAAAAATAATACAGCTACGGGGAAATCAGGTAAGCTTCAACTATTTGTACCTTGTCGCGGACGAAATAAAAATAGATTTTGATTCAATCGCAAGCATGCATGGAGCGTCCTTGTATTCCAATACCGTATTAAAGAAACCTATCCGCATCAAACTTCGCATATTTAAGGACGACTATTTTGAACGGGTCCGTAAAATGTTGGGGCATATACATAGGGGAAATATCTATGAAGCTAATTTTTGTCAAGAATTTTATGCCATGGATACCCATATAGACCCTTTGACGACCTATCAAAAATTAAATGCCTTATCACACCCACCTTTTGCCGCTTATTTACGGATGAACGATAATTATTTGATGTGTGCATCCCCGGAAAGGTATCTGAAAAAAAGTGGGAACAAACTTGTTTCACAACCCATAAAAGGCACGGCAAAAAGATCTTCCGACAAAAAAGAAGATGAACGCTTAAAGGCCGATTTGGCGAATGACCAAAAGGAACGTGCGGAAAATATCATGATTGTGGATCTGGTCCGCAACGACCTTTCCAAAAGTGCGGAAAAAGGAAGTGTAGAAGTAAAGGAGCTATGCAAGGTATATTCCTATCAACAGGTACATCAGATGGTGTCTACGGTAACGGCCAAAGTTTCAAGCAACAAAAATCCGATCGAGATGATCAAAGAAAGTTTTCCCATGGGCAGTATGACGGGTGCCCCTAAAGTTTCCGCTATGAAAATAATAGAAGACTTGGAAGGCTCTAAACGAGGATTATATAGCGGTGCGGTAGGTTATTTCACCCCAGAAAACGACTTTGATTTTAACGTGGTCATACGCAGTATTTTGTATAATGCCTCCAGGGCATATGTTTCCTTTTCCGTGGGTAGTGCCATTACGTCCATGGCATCTCCTGAGAAGGAATATGAGGAATGTTTGCTCAAGGCAAAGGCCATGCGCGACGTGTTGGAAAATTAATCGCTATTTGAAAGTATACAATGTACATACGCGAACAGTTCATGGACCTAAGAAGGACCTCTCCAGGATATTGGAAACCTTGGCGACCAAGGATGATAAGGTTTGGCCAAGGGAAAACTGGCCGCCCATGCGCTTTAAAGAGAGCCTTAGGGTTGGTTCCATAGGCGGCCATGGCCCTATTGGATATGTTGTAAAAGAGCGATTAAAGGGAGAGTTTGTTCGTTTTGAATTTTTGAGACCCAAAGGATTCATAGGGATACATGAATTTATAATTGAGGAAGTGAAAGCCAATGAGACCATGATAACGCATATTATTGATATGAAAACGGTAGGAATCGATACCCTTAAATGGATATTGGTCATCCGTCCTTTACACAATGCCCTGACCGAGGACGCGCTAGACAAGATAGAAAATCACTTTTTGGAAGAAAAGAAAAGAAGTAGGCACAGTCCTTGGGTGGTTCTCTGGAGGAGGTTATTGACGCCCAAGCCAAAAAAAAGAACGTAACTTTAAGCATGTAAAATTTCTATATGCCACGACAAGAGTTTAAATCCCAATTCAATAACACCCCTATATATGGTGAGATTACCCGGCCCAAGGAAATTAGGGGAGTCATAGTTTTGGTGCACGGTTTTGGGGAACATCTAGGACGTTACCATAAGCATATTATACCTTTGTTGGCCAATTCATCTTTGGCGGTGGTAGCTTATGATAATATTGGCCATGGAAAATCAGGAGGAAAAAGAGGACACTGTCCAAATTACAATGCCCTTTTGGATATTTTGGATAGAATTATAGAAAAGGCCAAATCATCGTTCCCGGGTAAACCCCTGTTTTTGTACGGACATAGTATGGGTGGGAATTTGGTACTGAACTATGCGATAAGGCGACAAACGGATGTAACGGGCATCATAGCTACAAGCCCATACCTTAAATTGGCTTTTAATCCACCAAGATGGAAAATGATACTTGGAAAAGTCATGATGAGGATTATGCCGTCTATGACGCTACCTTCCGGTTTGGACCCCGATGGCATATCAAGAATTCCTGAAGAAGCCTCTGCTTATGCCCATGATGACCTGGTACATGATAAGGTAAGCCCCATGTTTTCCTTTCCTATTATGGATGCTGGGGAATGGGCCATAGCCAACGCCGATAGATTAGATATTGATACCCTATTACTTCATGGTACCGGTGATCCCATTATTGACCATAAGGCAACTATGGCCTTTCACGAAAAGGCTACAAAAACTACCTTGAAACTTTTTGAAGGTGGATACCATGAGTTGCATAACGACCTGGTCAAGGAAGAAATGATGGCAGCCATTCAAAATTGGTTACAGCTGCAACATTAAGTACTTTTGCCTAGTGGTAAACGAGTTTCGAGCACATATCAAAAAGCAGTTTCCGTCACTTCAAGGCACTACATTCTTATTGGCATGTAGTGGGGGAGTGGATAGCACGGTCTTGGCCTATTTGTGCAAGCGGTCCAAGATGGATTTTGCAATAGCCCACTGCAATTTTAATTTACGGGGGACCGAAAGTGATGCAGATGAAAAATTTGTAAAGGATTTGGCCGATAAACTTGAAAAAAAAATACACGTAACACATTTTGAAACAAATGATTACGCCTCTAAAAATAAAGTTTCCATTCAAATGGCGGCCAGAGCCCTTCGCTACGCATGGTTTACTGAAACAATGGCAACATTTGGTTATACAACTTTGGCGACTGCCCATCAACTGAACGATAGCTTGGAAACATTTTTAATCAATCTTTCCAGGGGCACCGGTATTGATGGGCTTACTGGTATACCTGAAAAGACCAACACCATTGCACGACCTTTATTGGTGTTTTCCAGGGAAAGAATCCTGCAGTATGCAAAAAATGAAGGTATTGAATGGAGAGAGGATAGCAGTAATGCGGAAACCACTTATCTGAGGAATAGGATACGGCATAAATTAATTCCCGGTTTGTTGGACTTACACCCCACTTTTTTGGAAAACTTTCAAACTACCCAAGCCCATTTGCAACATACTTCGCTGATTGTTGACGACCATGTTAAGGATGTAAGGGAAAAACTGTTTCAAAACAAAGGGGATGTAATACATATTGCTATTTCCCCGCTTTTGGAACTATATCCTTTGCAGACCTATTTGTATTCACTTTTTAAGGCATACGGGTTTACGGAGTGGCAAGATGTAGCGGATTTGCTGTCCGCTAATAGTGGTAAACAAGTAGTGTCGAAAACCCATCGTTTGGTAAAGGATAGAACCCATCTTTTACTGACTACATTGAAGAATAAGGTGGTAACAAGTTATCAAATAGAAAAAAACCAGACCGTTATCCGTGAACCCATACATATGTCCATTACCGAAACTCCCTATATGGAAAACACCTCGGGGGAGATACTATATGTGGACAAAGAAACGTTAAAGTATCCCTTGACGGTAAGAAAATGGAAAAAAGGCGACTATTTTTATCCTTTCGGAATGCGGGGAACTAAAAAAGTAAGTAAGTTCTTTAAGGATGAAAAAATTGATGTGATCTCTAAAGAAAAACAATGGCTTTTATGTTCAGGGGAGGATGTGGTTTGGATTATAGGTAAACGGGGGGATAACCGCTTTAAGGTAACCGGAAAGACAAAGGGTATATTGAAATTCAGTATTCAGGAATGAGGCATATTATTACATACATAGTTCTTTTTTTTGGTGTTCTTGGGTTTTCCCAAACGGAAGATGACCCCGTGTTATGGTCCCAAGAGCTGAAAAAAATATCGGATACGGAATTTGAGCTTATCATGAAAGGCAACATTCTTGATGAATGGCACGTCTACTCGCAGAACACTCCGGAAGGGGGTTCTTTCCCAAGCGAGTTTACCTATAAAAACGTCGGCCTGGATTATGAATTGATCGGGGAGACCCAAGAAAGTGAGACCGTACGGGAGTTCAGCGAGATTTTTGAAGTGGATGAAGTATTTTTTAAGGACAAAGCCGTTTTCACCCAAAAAATTCGAATTTTAAGGCCCAATGTGGACCGAGTAGCTGTCAATCTTTTTTATCAGGTCTGTAAAGAAGTTTGTATCCCCAAGGATATCGATTTTAATTTTTCACTTAGTGGGGAAGAAATCGTTCTTACCGAAAAGACGGTAGATGAACGTAGTAAAAACTTGGGCAAAGCACTTTATTTGGACTTAAAGAACAAGGAGGCGCTTCATGACATGGATGGTGAAGTGATCAATGGCGGTTCCGATTTATGGATGATTTTTGGCTTGGGATTTTTAGGGGGCTTAATTGCGCTGCTTACCCCTTGTGTTTTTCCCATGATTCCCCTTACCGTATCTTTTTTTACGAAACAATCGGGGAATAAGGCACAAGGAATTACCAACGCCTTATTATATGGATTCTTTATAGTGTTGATCTATTTTTTATTGAGCCTTCCCTTTCATATATTCGATTCGGTAGATTCGCAAATATTGAATACTATTGCCACCAACATTTGGTTGAACCTATTTTTCTTCGTGATTTTCGTGTTTTTTGCGTTTTCTTTTTTTGGATATTACGAACTCACTTTACCAAGCTCATGGGCCAATAAAATGGATGCGGCATCTACGAAAGCCGGCGGATTTATCGGTATCTTTTTTATGGCGGTCACCTTGGCCATTGTTTCCTTCTCGTGTACCGGACCCATTTTGGGAGGACTACTGGGAAGCACCGCTTTGGCAGAAGGGGATGTGGCCACCAACTTATCCTCGGGCATGTTGGGTTTTGGTGTTGCATTGGCGCTGCCCTTTGCATTGTTTGCCCTGTTTCCCACGTGGTTGAATTCCCTTCCTAAATCCGGCGGTTGGATGACCACGGTAAAAGTGGTATTGGGCTTTTTGGAATTGGCATTGGCGTTTAAATTTCTTTCCAACGCGGACCTGGTCGGTAGTTGGGGAATTCTTAAACGTGAAATTTTTATAGGGATATGGATCGTACTTTTTGTATTGATGGCACTCTATCTATTCGGGGTATTTCGTTTTCCACACGATGGGCCAAAACAAAAGGTTTCACCTGCAAAAGGAGTTATAGGCCTATTGAGTATGGCCTTTGCCATTTATCTGTCCATTGGCGTATTTAAACTAGTGGATTTAAAGCTTTTTGGCTTTTTACCTCCCGATTTTTATACTGTGGCGGAACAAAAAAGTGATTGTCCCCTGGGAATAGATTGCTTTAAAAATTTTGAAGAGGGCATGGCCTATGCTAAAAAAGCCAATAAACCCATCCTCTTGGATTTTACCGGTTGGGCCTGTGTCAATTGCAGAAAAATGGAGGAAAATGTTTGGAGTGAACCCGATATATATCCTTTGATCAATGAAGACTATGTATTGATTTCATTGTATGTGGACGATAGGAAAAAGCTACCTGATAATGAACGCTTTAATTTTAAATACGACTCGGGAAGAGTAAAGACCATAGAGACTATTGGACAGAAATGGGGTACCTTTCAAACCCTTAATTTTAATGCGGCCTCGCAACCCTATTACGTACTTTTATCACCCAATATGCAAGTTTTAAACCACGCCGTTCAATACACGGATAGGAATGCTTATAGGGATTGGTTGTTGAAAGGGTTGGAGAACCATAAAGAGCTATCCTTACAATCCTCATTGTTAAATAGATAGAACGCCATAGGTTCGTTACGGCTTTTTTTATTTCCAAAATGTGCTATCTTTAGTACGCAAACCCAAACGATCCATGAGAAAATTGAAGAAGATAGGTTGGATTATCCTTGTCGTTCTTGGAGTTCTAATCTTGGCCGGGGGTATATTTATGAATAGCCTGGCACCTACCTATGAAGGTGAACAGGAATTCCCCAAGCTTTCCGATGAGGTACATATTTATTACGATACATATGGCATTCCCCACATCTATGCAGAAAATGAGAAAGACGCTTTTAGGGCGCTGGGATATGTGCATGCCCAGGATCGGTTGTGGCAGATGGAATTGTTGCGAAGAATCGGTAGAGGTGGTCTTTCCGAAGTTTTTGGAAAAGATTTACTGGGAACCGACAAGTTCTTCTTGTCCCTGGGAATCGATGAAGCTTCTATCGAAACGGTCGCTGGTTTACATGCCGATGAACCCATGGTTCAACTTTCTCAAGCATACTTGGATGGCATCAATACTTTTATATCCGAAGGCCCTACGCCGATTGAATTTTATCTGACGGGTATAGATAAAACTCCTTTTACCTTTAAGGATATTTACAATACCATTGGATATATGGGTTTTAGTTTTGCGCAAGCGCATAAAACCGACCCTTTATTGACCCATATCAAGGATAAGCTCGGTATGACCTATCTCGCCGATTTACAAATAGATGCCAATTCCAATACCACTTGGATCAAGAACTATCCCGGGCAAGAAGGGGATACTATCAAAAATACGATTACCGATATGGTATTCAACGCCTTGAGAGACTTGCCGGTACCGTTGTTCGAAGGAAGCAATAGTTGGGTGGTTGGCCCTAAAAAGACCAAAAACGGTAAAGTAATCCTTGCCAATGATCCGCATATCGGTTTTGCGCAGCCATCGGTTTGGTATGAGGCACACATAAGTACGCCCACGTACGAAAAATATGGATATCACTTGGCAGGGGTACCTTTTCCCTTGTTAGGGCATGATCGAAATCTGGCGTACGGGCTCACCATGTTCCAAAATGACGATGTGGATTTTTATTATGAGGAAACCCACCCTAGGGATAGCACAAAATACAGGAACGGAAAAGCGTGGGAGAAGTACAAGATCATTTCAAAAACAATACTTGTCAAGGACGGTGCAGACGTACCCTTTACCTATAGAAAAACAAGAAGAGGCGCGGTTATCAATGGAATAGCGGACCAAGTCAATGGGGAACGGCCCGTAAGTATGTCTTGGATATATACCAAAGTGGATAATAAACTGGTAGAGGCCGTTTATACCATGTCCCACGCTAACAATTTAAACGATTTTACCGCGGCCCTGCCGCTTATCCATGCACCCGGACTTAATGTAATGTACGGCGATGCAGATGGAAATATTGGCTGGTGGGCCTCTGCAAAACTATATAAAATGCCAGATAGCACACACACCAAATTCATCATGGATGGTGGCTCTGGCATAGAGGAACCCATAGCATATTTGGATTTTTCCAAGAACCCCAAAGCTATTAACCCCCCATGGAACTACGTGTATTCTGCTAACAATCAACCAGATTCTATTTCAGGAATACTGTACCCGGGTTATTATTTGCCGGAGAATAGAGCCAAACGCATCGTTGACCTTTTGGAACCTAAGGACGATTGGGACAAAGAATCCATAGGTGAAATGATACTGGATGTTACGTCGTCCACAAACCCCTCTATTGTAAGGAACTTGGCAAAGTTCATCAAAGTAAAGGAGCTTACGGACATGCAAATAAAGGAATTGGATAAACTCAGTTTATGGAAAGGGGACTATCCGTTAAATTCGGTAGAAGCCGCCGTTTACCATAGATGGGTTTATTTTTTCCTGAAGAATACCTTTATGGATGAGTTGGGAGAAGATACATTTAGGCAACTTATGGCTACACATCTCCTTAAACGTATAATAGCGCCCCTAAGCCACAAAAAGCAATCCCCCTGGTGGGACAATGTACGTACTGCGGATATAAAGGAGTCCAAACAGGATATTGTTCATACGTCATATATGCAAGCTTTGGAGTCGTTGGAGAAAGATTTTGGAAAGGACATGACCAAATGGACCTGGGACAAATTACATACATTGGAACATAACCACCCTATAGGTCAGGTAGCTGCACTGAGGTCGTTTTTTAATGTTGGGCCCTTTCCTGTGAAAGGTTCCAGGGAGGTTATCAACAACTTGGCCTTTCCTTATGATGAAAGCGGATTCTATAAAGTAACTGCAGGACCATCTACAAGAAGGGTTATCGATTTTTCGGATATTGAAAACAGCTTAAGTATACTGCCCACGGGACAGTCGGGGAATCCGTTCAGTCAATATTATGAAGATCAAGCAGAGATGTTCGTTCAGGGAAAGTTTCGTAAAATGATGTTGAATAAAGAGGAAATTATACAAACTTCCAATTCCGTATTAACCTTTAAACCAAAGGAAAAATAATTTAGATGACACAACTTATTTGCTGAATACGTTCTTTAGCTGATAGAAAAACCGCTCTATTAAACGCAAATCTTCAGTGATAATCTCTACGGTACCCCTCATCTCTTGTTTAAATGCAATCTCTTTATTGTAAGTGGTAACCAGCTTTTGCGGGAGTTCTACATCTACAAGATAGTTACCATCGTTATCCGGAACCAAGGAAATACTTGCAATAGATCCCTCTAGAATTCCAAATTCCGTATACGGATAATTGGCAAGACGTATGTTAACGGTTTGTCCGGTTTTAATTTTGCCCGAATTTTGGGCAGGCGCTTTTATCTTTCCTAAAAAAGAATTGTTCCCCTCTGGTATAATGGTAAAAACAAGGTCGCCTATATTTACCGTTTGGTTCTCGTTTCGAAAGGATAAAAGGGATACTTGCCCCGGAATCGAAGACTCGAACACATATTTTAATTCCCAATTTTTAATGCTTCTCTTAAGTTGGTTATATGATTGGACCACAGCCTTCAATGAAGAGTTTTCTTCTTTTACTTTTCGGATTTCCGTACCCCTAAGACTGTTTTGTGAGTTGTTGATCGTTTCCCTTAATTGGGAGATCGAGGCGCTAATATTGCGGTAAGCCCTTTGGGATTGTAGGTACTCCAATTGTTTTTGATCATACTCCTGGGCCGAGACGGCACCCTTTCTATATAATTCCTCAAACCTTTCAAAATCTTTCTTGGTCAATGCCAATTCGTTCTTGTTCAAGGATTGTTGGGAAATAAGAATACCTAACCTACTTTTAGCTTCTGTCAGGGATAACTGGTTGGCAAGCACTTCATTTGAAAAAGGTTTCAGTTCCTTATTTAAACTATATTCCGCATAACTCCTTTCAAACAAGGCGAAATCCGATTCGATGTCCCCAAGAAAAAGAATGGGTAAATTTTCTATGGGAAAATAGAAGTTTTCATAGTCTACCGTTAGGGTATCCAATACATTCCTTAGAATCAATACATCTTTGTAGTTGGCAGAATTCTCAATGATGCCCAACAATTTGTTTTTTGGTACCCAGTCATTGTCCTCCACAAGTATGGCATCAAGTTGTCCGTTGCTTTGCGCATAGATTTTTTCCGGTGGTATGGACGTGGTTACGATGACTTCCGCGGCAATGGTATCTGGATATTTTACAAACCACGAAATTAATAATAGACCAATGATCAAAACAAATATCATGGTATTGCCCCAACGGATCATCCAATTGGGTACAAAGCTCAATATTTCCTGAACTTCCTCACTTCGTATTTCTGTAGTATTTGGCATCTAT
>JBCBZE010000287.1:0-4635 GCA_039815505.1 Bacteroidota bacterium
TAATGTATCCAAGGCACTGTCCAAGTAGAGTTCCTTCTTCTCGGAAAAACTTCCCGAGTATGCATGGGCGGAAGCTTGTTTAGCGCCTAAGATGATAAGCCCTATTATGGAAATCAACCATAACCCCAATAAGGAAAACTTGGCGATGTTTCCAATAGATTTTAGATTGGTCACCAGAATTTTAAGCCCTAGATATAACAGAAAGAAAAAAGGAATTCCGACCCCAAAGAATACAAGCAGGGAAACCAACCAAAGTGGTGCGTCCGTGGAATTTACCATATCGGTGAAATCAACACCGGGAAGGTGAACTATATCCAATATACCCACGGTAAACAAACCTATGAAAAGTCCGATCAGTGTAGCGGCACCGATGATGATCAATAGTATGCCGATGAATTTTCCGGCAACCTTAAAAAGAAACATGATGATATCCCCTATGGTATCAAAAAAGCTTTTGCCACCGCTCTTTACTTTTTTGCCCATTTTCTCATAATCCACACTCTTCACCTTCTCGGCGACATCATCAAAGCCTTCCTTTACTTTACGCTCAATATTACTTATGTTAATGGCCTCTCCGGTCATATCCAGTTTTTGGGAGGTGGTGGCCGCTTCCGGCACCAAAATCCAAAGAAGGATATATGCTATAAAGCCAAAACCGGTGAATATGGCCAAGAAAATAAAAATAAGCCGTATCCAAAGGGCATCCAAGCCCAAATAATACTCCAATCCAGAACAAACACCGCCTATATATTTATGATCAATATCCCGGTATAGTTTTTTTACCTTACTTTGGGGAGCGGTTTTGGATTTGGGCCTTGGTTCATCTTCAAAAATATCCTCGTCTATCATATAGTCCTCTGGTTGTCCCATTATGGCAACCACCTCGTCTACTTCTTTTTGGGTAATGACCTGACGGTCGTTTTCCATTTTTTCATAGAAAAGTTCTGAAATTCTCGCCTCTATATCGGCCATGATCTCATCGCTGCCCTGCGTGCCCGCCAGTGAGCGTTTTATGGATTCTATATAGCGACGCAATTTGGTATACGCTTCCTCATCTATGTGAAAAATAGTATTTGCTAGGTTTATATTTACTGTCTTGTTCATTTTTTACTTGCTTTTAGTGTTGGTTACTAGATTCACGGCGTGCCTTAACTCATCCCAGGTCGTATTCAGTTCTTTTAAGAATAACTTACCCGTTTCCGTTAATGTATAGTATTTCCGTGGGGGTCCAGAGGTGGACTCTTCCCAACGATAGTTGAGCAGTCCTGCATTTTTAAGTCTTGTCAGCAAAGGATAAATGGTACCTTCAACAACAAGCATCTTTGCGTCTTTCAAGGAATTTAAAATTTCGGAAGCGTACTTGTCCTCTCCTTTTAGGATGGAAAGTATGCAATATTCCAAAACCCCTTTGCGCATTTGTGCTTTTGTGTTTTCTATGTTCATAATTTCATTACGCTTTTTTTTGCCGTGACCCGACTTCGTTTTTTTCTTGATGTTCGATTTGGTCTTTAGCATGATTTAACTGTTCGTTTTTTGATCGATGAATAAACATCCTGTTTTGATTGATGAATTAAATTCCTTTTTAGAGTCAACTTGATTAGGGTCGACTTTGGTTTGATGGTTATTTTATAAAATTGATGGTAATCGGATAGCTAAAGGTCTCCCCTTCATTGGTTCGTATGGTGGCCAAAATGGTATACACTACGTTAACGATGAACAAGGCCGACTGTAATAGCCCGGCAATCCCCAACGGCCATAAACGATCTAGCCTAAAACGGTCGCTATCAAAATGAAAGTCGATACCGTTGAAATTGTTGATCCTTGGAAAATCAAAAATGCCATGTTCAAATATATTGGGCAGAAAACCAAGGAAAAAAGGAACACTGATGATACCCAATACAACGGAGTACAACAGTAAACTTATTTGGAAATTCAAAGCCTGCTTCCCATTATAGTCCACAAACTTGTGCTCTTTCTTATTTGCCGTCCATAGAATCAGCGGTAAAAGAAAGTTCCCAAAAGGGATAAAGTATTTGGAGAAGGTAGAGGCATGTATGATGGCCGATAAATTCCTTTCGTGTTTTGTTAATGTTTCTGTCATGGCGTCTATTTTCTGTCTGATGTGTTGGTTGTTTTCTACTAAGTGTTACCCATTAACGTGAATAACATAATAACTTACAATGCAAATATATGGCTAAAAAAAGGTATTATGCAAAACATAGTACTAAAAATTAACTTTTATTTAACATATAGATGATTGGATAATTATGCATATTTTTAAGGAAAATAAGCGGAATCAAATGGCCTTAAAAGCGAGTAGTATAAACCTCTTTTCTTTCTTTAAACTCCCATCTGCATGGTGGTGCGGGGTACGTATTACCTATTTGGACAAGCAAAAGGCCACGGTTACGGTAAAGCATAGATGGTTCAACCAAAATCCATTTAATTCCATGTTTTGGGCCGTACAAGGCATGGCCGCAGAATTGGCTACGGGCGCTATGGTGACCGATCAGATTAGGGAAAGTGGCCAAAGAATTTCCATGCTGGTCGCCAATAACACCGCGAATTTTTCTAAAAAGGCCACGGGAAGAATTACCTTTACCTGCAATGACGGCCATTTGATAAAAACAGCTTTGGAAAACACCATAGCTACAGGAGAAGGGCAAACCATTTGGATGAAATCCGTTGGGGTTAACGAAGATGGGGTAGTGGTGTCCACTTTTAATTTTGAGTGGACGGTAAAATTAAAAAATGAAAAGCATGGGTAAAGATATTTCATGGGTATTTGCCTGTAACAATTTTAAAAAATCTGCAACTAACGAGCATAAACCATAAACTTAACAAAATGAACGCACACGAAATTGATTACGAAATTTACGGCGAAGAGATGCAGTATGTGGAGATAGAATTGGATCCCCAAGAAGCGGTAGTTGCAGAGGCCGGTAGTTTTATGATGATGGATACCGATATCAAAATGGATACTATTTTTGGCGACGGATCCAACCAGGATACTGGCGTTTTGGGTAAACTTTTCTCTGCTGGTAAACGCCTTTTGACCGGAGAGAGCCTGTTTATGACCGCGTTTTTGAATATGGGTCAAGGTAAAAAACAAGTGAGTTTTGCATCGCCTTATCCCGGTAAAATCCTTCCCATAGACCTATCGGAGAACCAAGGAAAGTTCATATGCCAAAAAGACGCTTTTCTATGCGCCGCCAAGGGGGTTTCCGTGGGTATTGAATTTTCCAAACGTCTGGGTAGGGGACTCTTTGGGGGCGAGGGTTTTATCATGCAAAAATTGGAAGGGGACGGAATGGCCTTTGTACATGCCGGTGGCACCATGGCCAAAAAAGAACTGGCACCCGGGGAAGTGCTTAAAGTGGATACGGGCTGTATCGTTGGTTTCACCAAGGATGTCGATTATGATATTGAATTCGTAGGGGGCATAAAAAATACGGTTTTCGGGGGTGAGGGATTGTTCTTTGCCACCCTTAGGGGACCGGGTACCGTATACATACAATCCTTACCCTTCAGCAGATTGGCCGGTAGGGTCTGGGCCGCGGCACCCAGAGGCGGTGGAAAAGATAAAGGTGAGGGAAGTATTCTGGGCGGAATAGGAGATTTATTGGACGGGGACAACCGATTTTAATGGATTTTACAAGACTATTTAATTTTCTCCAGGAATTGGAACGTAACAATTCCAAGGAGTGGATGGATATACATCGAAAACGGTATCACCTCATTAGAAACGACCTTATTCTTTGGTTGGATGATATGGATGCTACTTTGGCGGAGATAGATGATGACTATTATGCCACGCCGGGCAAGAAGGGAATAAACCGCATCAATAACAATCTTATGTTTCATCCCCATAAACCTATTTACAAAGATCATTTTGGTGCAGGTCTTGACAAAGCCCCCAATTCGGCGGATTTTTATCTGGAATTTGGTATACAAGGTTCCATGTTGGCGGGAGGTTTATGGCGACCGGCACCGAAAACTTTACGAAGTATTAGGGAAGCCATTGATTATGACGGGGAAGAATTCAAGAACATCATCAATAAAAAGTCCTTCAAGACAACTTTTGGGGCATTGTATGAAGATGAAAAATTAAAAATGGCCCCGAAGGGCTTTTCCAATGATCATCCCTACATTGATCTGTTGCGGAACAAAACCTTTGCCGTTGCCCAAAGATTTCCAAATACCCATGTACTAAAAAACAATTTTAAGGATAAGGTTATTGAAGTGTACATGGAAATGCTTCCTTTTAGACGTTATCTCAATAAAGCAATTACAGTATAGTTGCAATGGTGAATACCCTTAATATGTCTCGGAAGCAAAAAAACTACATCCTTATTGGGGTAAACGCCTTGGCCATTTTGGTGAAGCTTTTAAAGAAATATCTATTCAACCTAGAGCTATCCCAAGAAGAAAGTATTTGGTTCTTTTTCGCACTCTTCGCTATCGTTTTCAATGGGTTACCTAAAATGAATAAAATGTATGATGTCTTAAAACATGCTGCCCTATTCTTAAGTACCGGAGCAATAATCGGAATTACCATAGGTGCTATGCTCAACCCATACCAACATGTTATAGTGTTAGAATATATATGGCTGGTTTTCGGAGTTCTTGGAGCCA
>JBCBZE010000368.1:0-3171 GCA_039815505.1 Bacteroidota bacterium
GGATGCCATGCCACCAAATATTTTCCTGGATGGTATTTGGAATACACAATGGAACCGCTGGCCGCATACCTGGTTACATGAACGTTTATGGGCGACATAAAAATAGATACTTGTATACGTTTGTCCTTGAAATACTCGCTCTCTTCTACCTCTTCAATGACAACCACTTTACCATCCACGGGAGCTAGGATATCATCAAAATTCTTAATTACCTTTCTCTTGGGGTTTCTAAAGAACTGAAGAATCAGGATCAGAATTACAAGGCTGGCAATTTGCAACGTGAGCTTTAGCCACGGCACGGCAATATAAAAGTGTGCCAGGAGCGTTATGGCACAAACTACAAAGAACGTGGTCAATATTATTTTTTGACCTTCTCTATGAAACATAAGAAAAAATATTTAAGGTTAAGTACGCAAAAGGGGCTGCAAATACTAAACTATCGAGGCGATCTAACATACCTCCATGGCCAGGTAGAATGGCACCGCTGTCCTTAACACCGGCAACCCTCTTAAACTTAGACTCCACTAAATCACCCAAACTACCCATTATTACGATTACAGTAGCGAGGATCACCCATTGGGTAGGGTTTAGAATAGGTTCGTATTTTGCCAAATAATAAGCAGTGATCAAAGTGAAAACAAACCCTCCCAAAGTACCCTCCCATGTTTTTTTGGGAGAGACCGCAGGGAATAATTTTGTGCGACCAATACTCTTACCTACCAAGTAGGCAAAGGAATCATTGACCCATATGAGAACAAATATTCCCATAATTAGATATTTAGCGAATTCATCATCTTTGTAGGGTATCATGGTAAGGAAAATACAGCCTCCTCCGATATAAAAAAGTCCAATGACGAATTTTTGGAATTTACCGAGCATTTTTTTCTTTTTTGAAAAAAGATAAAACAACAATACAAAGTTAACGCTTATGGTGAGCAACATCAGAATAATAATGGGAATTTTATCATGGATCAAATAAATGTAGGCCCACCATAAAGCCAAATAGGCAATGAAGATATGATAACCCCTTAGCCCTATGATTCTTTTATATTCATACAAGCAGGCCAAACCAAAAACCATGAAGAGGAAGTCAAAAGCGTCCGAACTTAAAAAGACGGCCGAAAGGAGTAAAATAACATATACTGCTCCGGTAAGCAGGCGCCTTAAAATTTCTTTCATGTATTCATTATTTTCTTTAAGCCGTAAATTAAACAAATAAAAACTATTTGCTTCGCGTAGCGGATACAAAGACCCAATTTAGTTAAAAAATGGCCGGAATTTCATGGGAACAAGCACTGAATAGGGTTTATGATCTTGTCGCTTAAAGATCTTCTAGAAGAATAAGATATAAATTTTTGGAGCTACTACCATACGAGAGAAAATCCTTGCTATTATCTCCGTTCGCCTGAAAATGTTTAATGGTGGTAATATTTGCTGGAATGCTGTCCTTATATTTTTTCTTAATACTTTTGAGGCCTTCCCCAATAGAATCTACCAACTGACTTGTTGTGGCATATACGATAAGATTGTATGGCAGTTCATTGAGCTTTCTTTCTTTTAACTGATGGGAACAAACAAGGATAGATCCATTTTGGGCTACCAGATGTTCGCAGGTCGTAAAAAAGATTTCGCTGTTTTTGTGCTTATCGGTAAAGGAGATATTTTCTTTTGAAAATTTTTTCGTCAACCTGTCGTCCATGGAAAAGAACGCCTGGTCCTCCCAGTGATTTTCACCAATGATTTTCTTCAGCGTACTGGACACTTCACCAAAAGAGTCACAGTATAAAAATTTTCCTCCGTTTTTTTTGAAGTTTATCGTAAACTTTTCATCTACGGGGATATTAAGGTCGGGCATATGGACTCCTCTGGTTTCCGATGTTTCTTTGGAAACTTTTTTCTTTCCTCCCCCAAATAATTTATCAAACAGCCCCATTGATATGTATACCCACTTTAGTTGAAGTTATATTCAATATAAAAGGACAACGTATAATACCTTTATTTATTTTCCTCACTTACGGACCCGTCGGCAGTTTCGTTTGTCACTTCCGCCGGTTCTTCTTCTGTCAGGTTCTTTTCAAAAGGCCGTTTCCCAAATATTTTTTCAAGATCGTCCTTAAAGATAACTTCCTTGTCCAATAGGCGTTCTGCCAATTCGGTGAGTTTGTCCTTATGTTGCTCTAACAATGCAACGGCTCTTTTGTATTGCTCCTCTATCAGCTTGGAAATCTCCGTATCTATCTTCTGAGCCGTTTCCTCGCTATATGGTTTGGAAAACCCGTAATCGGTCTGGCCAGAAGAATCGTAATAGGTAAGGTTGCCTATCTCGTCGTTTAATCCGTATACCGTTACCATGGCCCTCGCCTGTTTGGTCACCTTCTCTAAATCACTGAGCGCACCGGTAGAAATTTTGTTGAAGATGACTTTTTCCGCGGCCCTTCCCCCTAAAGTGGCGCACATTTCATCTTTCATTTGTTCCGGCCTAACGATCAAACGCTCTTCGGGCAGGTACCATGCAGCTCCTAAGGACTGTCCTCTGGGCACAATGGTTACCTTTACCAAGGGAGCGGCATGTTCTAGCATCCAACTTACGGTAGCGTGTCCTGCTTCGTGAAAAGCTATGGTCTTTTTCTCTCCCGGGGTAATTATTTTGTTCTTTTTTTCCAACCCGCCTACAATTCTATCAACTGCATCCAGAAAATCTTGTTTAGTGACCGCTTTTTTCTCTTTGCGGGCAGCAATCAAAGCGGCTTCATTACAAACGTTGGCAATATCTGCTCCTGAAAACCCTGGGGTTTGTCTAGCAAGAAAATCCAAATCCAAGGTTTCTGCGGTTTTTATAGGCCTAAGGTGTACTTCAAAAATTTCCTTGCGCTCCCTAATATCAGGGAGATCTACATAAATCTGTCTGTCGAACCTTCCGGCACGCATCAAAGCTTTATCCAGCACATCTGCACGGTTGGTCGCCGCTAATACGATGACATTGGTATTGGTACCAAAACCGTCCATTTCCGTAAGCAATTGGTTCAACGTATTCTCACGTTCATCATTGGATCCGGTAAAATTGTTCTTTCCTCTTGCCCTACCAATGGCATCTATTTCATCAATAAAAATAATGGCAGGGGATTTATCCTTGGCTTGTTTAAACAAATCGCGCACCCTTGAAGCGCCTAC
>JBCBZE010000165.1:0-7568 GCA_039815505.1 Bacteroidota bacterium
ACATCCTTGTCAATCGGTAAATATTAACTATTTTTGCAATCGATTAAAATCAACCTCTGACGAAAATCGTGAATGTTGGTTTTGAATAACCATAAATAAAAATAATGGAATCATTAATAAAATTTGTTGAAAACGAATTTGTTCCAAAAAAAGAATTTCCTGAATTCTCCGCTGGAGATACCATCACCGTTTATTATGAAATCAAGGAAGGTGAAAAAACACGTACGCAGTTCTTTAAAGGAGTAGTTATCCAAAGAAGGGGAAGTGGTGCAACGGAAACTTTTACTATTCGTAAGATGTCCGGTACCGTTGGTGTAGAGCGTATATTTCCCATAAACATGCCTGCACTTCAGAAAGTTGAAATAAACAAGAAAGGTAAAGTACGTAGAGCTCGTATCTTCTACTTTAGAGGTCTTACAGGTAAGAAGGCCAGAATTAAAGAAATACGTTCTTAGATGTACAGGACCAAGTTTAAATAAAAAAAGCCCCGATCAAATGGTCGGGGCTTTTTTTATTTGCCTATAGGATATTATTTATCGAACAATCTTAGCGTTCTGGTGATTATGGAAATACAGTCCAACAACTGTTCCTTGTTCATTACCAAGGGAGGGGCAAATCTTATGATATTGCCATGCGTGGGCTTTGCCAAAAGGCCATTATCCTTTAAAGCCATGCATATATCCCAAGCCGTGGAACTATCTTCCGTATCATTGATTAAAATGGCGTTAAGCAAACCTTTGCCCCTAACAGCATTAACCACACTACAGCTTGGGATAAATTTGTTGAGCTCATCTCGGAACAATTCCCCTAATTCATGGGCGTTCAGGGCCAATTGCTCATCCTTTACGACTTCTAGGGCAGCAATTCCCACAGCTGCGGCAATAGGGTTTCCTCCAAAAGTACTTCCATGATTACCAGGACGAATAACACTCATTATCCCATCATCGGCCAACACTCCGGATACAGGATAGGCCCCTCCAGACAATGCTTTACCTAAAATGAGAATATCCGGTTTTACATCCGGGGTACCACTACAATGTTTATCTACACAAGAACAATTGCCGCAAGTGGCCAACAATCTTCCCGTTCTGGCTATTCCGGTCTGGACTTCATCGGCAATAAACAACACATTGTGTTTTTCGCATAAAGCCTTCGCCTTTTTAAGATAATCCTCGGAAGGGGTATAGACACCGGCTTCCCCTTGTATGGGTTCTACCAAAAAGCCAGCTACATTGGGGGTATTTTCCAAAGTCTCCTGCAAAGCTTTTAGATTATCATATTCAATCTTGATAAACCCTTGGGTAAAAGGTCCAAAATTTTTCCTGGCCACGGGATCATTGGAAAAGGAAATAATAGTGGTTGTGCGTCCATGAAAGTTGTTTTCACAAACTATGATCTGTGCATCATTCTCCGCAATACCTTTTTTCTCATAAGCCCATTTCCTACAAATTTTCAGTGCAGTTTCCACCGCTTCCGCACCTGTATTCATGGGCAGTAGTTTATCGAACCCAAACGTCTCTGTAACGTATTGTTCAAATTTGCCCAACATATCATTGTAAAACGCCCTGGAAGTCAAGGTAAGGGTCTGTGCCTGATTGACCATGGCACCAACAATTTTTGGGTGACAATGACCTTGATTAACAGCAGAGTAGGCCGATAAGAAGTCATAATACCGTTTTCCTTCCACATCCCATACATACACTCCCTCTCCCCTGCTTAAAACTACGGGTAGCGGGTGGTAGTTATGTGCTCCGTGTTTATCCTCTAATGCAATTGCATCCTTAGAAGTTATTCTTTCTAAAACTGACATGATAAAAATTACTTTACATAAAACTTTAGCAATTCCTTCTGTACCTTTTTCCTTTCGAAGTGTCGAAAATTCAGCGTAGGAGAGAAATCATCCTTTGTAGCATTGCTAAATTACTAAATATTTATTCAATGGTTCCTATGACTTTCTAATATTATCGGTCCCTATTTTTATGGGAAAGTGCGGCAACCTGCAGTTCTAAGCGTTTTAATTCCCGGAGCACATCGTTCTTGTCCATTTGCATCCAAACGTATAGTTTCAACATACCCATAAAAATCATGCAAAGGAAACCTGCACTGGCCCATTGAATCAGTGCTTTGGTTTCATCGGCATTAAAGAACTGCACAAGACAATAAATGAACACTACAAAAATAAGGAGGTGTACAATGTTCATGATTATGGCTAGCCAACCCATTTTTCCTCGATATACATCGTTAATTTTCCCAAAAAGATTGCGCTCTTCAAGTTCCTCATAAAATTTTGCTTCTTCCTCGGTCAAGGCTTCTTTTATAAGTTCGTCTATTTTCTCATTGTTTTTTCCCATCTTTTTTAATTTTTAAAATTGTTTTTAATTTCTCTCTAGCGTGGAACAACCGTGATTTTATGGTCCCTTCCGAAACTCCTACTATCTCGCCCATCTCTTTAAGCGAATACTCTTCCGTATAGAACAATCGAATAACTGTTTGTTGTTGCTTCGGTAAGGTCTGTATGGTCTTTAATAATTCCTGTGTATCCGATCTATTGCCCACTGTATTTTCATCATCGTTTGTTACCATGGAATATCCTTCCTCTTTTTTGCGCATTTGCTTCTCTCGAGCCAGATGGTCCAACGTCTTTCTGGTCACGATCTTTAGCGCCCAACCACCAAAACTATTAGGATCTTTTAGGGTCGATATCTTATTAATTATGATATACCAACAATCCTGTACAATATCCTTTGACATCTCTATATTATGGGTATACCCATAGGAATGCCTGTACAGCTTGATATGATGTCTTTTCACAAGCAGGGACAAAGCCTTTTTGTTTCCAGATCGGTATTGTAATACCAATAATCCATCAAATATTTTATCGGTGTTTCCCATAGGAGTCGTTATAGTAATGACGCCAAAAAACCAAAAAGGTTCAATATTTTATCTTTTTTGTTCATTTTAAAGATAACCCGTATAAATTCCATGCAGAATTGTTCGTTCCTATTAGTACTTTTGCGCTATGCGCAGAAAGAGTACAAAAAAAGTGTTTGAACATATTGAAGTCATCGACGCGGGTGCCAAGGGAAAAACTATTGGAAAGGCACCGGATGGGAGAGTCATTTTTCTCTCCAATACCGTACCGGGTGATATCGTTGATGTACAGACTACCAAAAAAAGAAAGGCCTATTTTGAAGGTACTGCTACCAATTTTCATGTTTTATCCGATAAACGCACCACTCCGGAATGTGAACATTTTGGGGTATGTGGGGGGTGCAAGTGGCAGCATATGGGTTACGAACACCAATTATACTATAAACAGAAAGAGGTCATAAACAATCTTGAGCGTATAGGACATATAAACCTGCCGGAAGTGACTCCTATCCTGGGTTCCAAAAAAAAATATTTTTATCGCAATAAAATGGAGTTTTCATTTTCCGATAGCAGATGGCTTACGCTAGCCGAAATTAACTCGGGTACCGCCATATTGGATAAAAACGCCCTTGGTTTTCATATTCCAGGAATGTGGGATAAAATTCTGGATATTAAAAAATGTCATTTACAGGAAGATCCATCAAACAGCATCCGATTGGAAATCAAAGATTTTGCCTTAAAAAACAATTTATCCTTCTTTAATCCAAGAAACCAGCAGGGGTTGTTAAGAACGGTTATGATACGAACATCATCCACTGGGGAGCTAATGGTGCTCATACAGTTTTTTGAGGATAGTGGAGAGAAAAGAAATTTGTTATTGGACCACCTACGAACTTGTTTTCCCGAAATTACCTCGCTCTTATATATTGTAAACTCCAAAAAAAATGATACCATGTATGATCAAGCGGTTATACTACACTCAGGTAGAGATCATATTTTTGAGGAGATGGAAGGGCTGCGGTTTAAGATAAATGCAAAATCGTTTTACCAGACCAATTCAGATCAGGCCTATGAATTGTATAAAATCGCTAGGGACTTTGCAGGTATAACAGGAAAGGAGTTGGTATATGACCTGTATACAGGAACCGGAACAATAGCCCAGTTTATAGCCAAAAAGGCTAAAAAAGTAATAGGCATAGAAGCTGTTCCCGAAGCGATTGAAGATGCTAAGGCCAATGCTATTGCCAATAGCATAGACAATGTAGATTTCTTTGTTGGGGACATGAAACATGTATTTAACGAGGAATTTATTGCGGCTAACGGCAAACCGGATATTATCATTACGGATCCCCCAAGAGACGGTATGCACAAAGATGTGGTACAGCAAATTTTAAACATTGCCCCTACCAAAGTAGTATATGTTAGCTGCAACAGTGCCACACAGGCCAGAGACCTGGCTTTAATGGATCATATGTATGCCGTAAAAAAAATACAGGCCATAGATATGTTCCCGCAAACGCACCACGTGGAAAATGTTGTACTTTTGGAAAAACGGGCATTATAATTGCACCCATTTCTTTCTAAATATGAAGAAGATTAATTAATGAGAAAAATAGGCCAATTTTTTTTGACCCTTTTGACAATAGCTTTCTTTACCAACTGTGAAAAAGACGATATCTGCGTGGATGGGGATACGCCTTTATTGGTGATCCGTTTTTTTGATGCGAACAATCCCACGGAATTCCAAGATGTACCGGACCTTGAAGTTATTGCGCTTAATCCAGACAACACTGTATTGGATACCATTGCGAACGCAAGTTTAGATTCTATCGCCATACCCCTAAGAATAGAAGGGAATACAACTACGTTTATACTGTCCCAAAACTTGACATCAACGGACGATACAACGATCAACAGGGATACCCTCACCTTTAATTATGAAACTATGGAAGTTTTCATTTCAAGGGCTTGTGGTTTTGTTGCCAATTATGATGATTTAACCGATAATTTAACCCTGGATGACGATAATTGGATACAGGAAATACAAACGGATACCTTAGTGGTAGAAAATTCAGCCTCGGCCCATGTTCAGATATTTCATTAGCGCTATTTTTATCTTGTGCTTTCTAAGGGGATACTCCCAAAACAAGCCTATTGATCTACAGCCAAAGGACACTGCGGTTTATAAACAGCCTTACGGTCTACGTGTGGGTATTGATTTGAGTAGGCCCGTACGTTCCTTTTTTGATGACAACTATACAGGACTTGAAATTGTAGGGGATTATAGATTGACCCAAAAAATGTATTTAGCGGCAGAATTGGGAAATGAAGAAAGAACCAGGGAGGAGGAGTTGGAAGGTACCTTGGAAAACAGTGGTAACATTGGGTTATATAACTACACAACCTCTGGTAGTTATCTTAAAGTGGGAATAGACTTCAACACATATGAAAATTGGTATGGTATGAATAATTCCATCCATGTTGGAGGGCGTTACGCTTTTAGTAGTTTCAGTCAGACCTTAAATAGTTTTAATTTTTATGACAGTAACAGGTTTTTTAGCGCTGATGGGTTTGTAGAAGGCTCTACAAGTCCCGAGGAGTTTAACGGCTTAAATGCTTCCTGGTTAGAATTTGTATTCGGCACCAAAGTAGAGCTGTACAAAAATATCTATCTAGGGGCCAGTGTACGTGTGGGGCTCTTAATAACGGAAAAAGAATCGGACAGGTTCCCGAACCTTTGGATACCCGGGTTCAATAAAGTAACCGATGACAGTAGTTTCGGTGTAGGTTATAACTATTCCATCACCTATCTTATTCCTTTATATAAAAAAGCAAAAAAACCGAAAAAAGTGGAAACGAACCCTGAAGAATAATTTAAATTTCGCGGGTTCCCTTAATAAAAATCCATTTCATTAGTATCTTCTCACCCCCATCAGTTTCGATAGCTCCAAACTTTGGTGCAAGAACATTTGCAATAATCGCCGAGGTAACCGCAAGAAATATGCGGTTAATGGGCAGGTAATACCCCATAATCAAACGAACAATGATAAACAAAAAAGCAAAACCAATAAAATTAAACAACAATGCTTTATATTTTGGCCTCATTTCTAATTTGGTTTATTGAATTTGGCCTTTTTACTGCCTTCGTACATTACATATTTCACCAATCTTGATTCCAGATGGCTATTGAATACTTTAATTTTTCGGGAAGGGCGCAATCCAACAAACTTCAAAGCGTCCAAATTAGACGTAATGAACCATGCATCGGTCCCCGGGTAATTTCTTTTTAAGGTGTCGCCAATATTTCCGTAAAATTCTTCCATTTCAATATTCAATCGCTCTCCATAAGGTGGATTAAATACCATATGCATCTTGTTCTCCGTAAACTTTTCCGTATCAAAAAAGTTTTTTCTTTCGATAGCAATATATTCGGCCAGATTTGCATTGGTACAATTGTCCTGAGCCTTTCTTACGGCAGATGGTGCCTTATCGTATCCCACTATCCTATGGTGAAACTCCCTGGTTTTATTTAAACTGCTATCCACAATTTTTTCAAAGAGCGCTTCATCAAAATCTTCCCATTTCTCAAAAGCGAATTCTTTTCTATTAATATTTACCGGAATGTTACAGGCAATCATAGCGGCCTCCGTTAAAAACGTACCGCTACCGCACATGGGGTCCAAAAAATCACATTGTCCGTCCCAGCCGCTTAGAAGCAAAAGACCCGCTGCTAGAACTTCATTGATGGGGGCAATATTGGTAGCTGTTCTATATCCGCGCTGATGTAGGGAACGACCGGATGTATCCAAAGCTAGATTACACTGATTTTTCTGAATATGGATATGAATACGAATATCAGGAAACTTAATATCCACATTGGGTCTCTTACCCTCGATATCCCGGAACTTATCAACGATGGCATCTTTTGTTTTTTGGGATACATACAGGGAATGGGTGAAGTTATCCGAATTTACGGTAGCATCGATTGCAAAGGTAGTATCGGGGCTTAGGTAATCGGACCAGTCTATTCTATATATTTTCTTGTATAGATCTTTTTCGTCCCTTACATAAAAGGAATGTATGGGTTTTAATATTTTTATGGCCGTACGAAGACACAAATTGGCTTTGTACATAAACCCCGTGTCCCCCTCAAAAGATACATTTCTTATACCTTCTTGTACATTCCCAGCACCCAGGTTTCGCAGTTCTTTGGCCAATACTTCCTCAAAACCGAATAAGGTCTTGGCCACCATTTTAAAATTATTGTTCATATACCCTTCAAAGAATACGGCAAAAATACAGTATTTTTACCCTCACGGTATTACTATTCGTAAAATAGTCCAAACAACCACCAAAAGTTCAAATGACCTATATTTTACCAATACTAACGGTACTATTAAGTTTCGTTTTTGTTTTTTTTATAAAACCTAAAAACAAAGCCTCTTTTAAGTTATTACTAGCGTTTAGCGGGGCCTTTTTGTTGGCATTGACCGTCTTTGAACTTCTCCCGGAGGTTTATCGGGATGCCCATCCCAAAAGCATTGGGGTGTTCATACTACTTGGTATTTTATTACAAATCTTCCTTGAGTTTTTTTCCAAAGGGGCAGAACATGGACACGTTCATTTGGATGGGGAAAAAACAAAGTTCCCTTGGCTTCTCTTTCTAAGCCTTTCGCTTCATGCATTTCTAGAAGGTA
>JBCBZE010000347.1:0-3616 GCA_039815505.1 Bacteroidota bacterium
ATTCAAATTCAAGGAAAAACCAAGGCTCGAAAATACATCAATATACCTTTGAGATGTAGTTTTCAGCTGTTTGAAAACTTTGTTATTCTTAGCGGTCAACGCTTTTTTATTGTCTCTTCCCTTACTAATTTGTGGAAACGGTATACCGTCCGATTTGAAAAAAAACTTGAGTATGTTACTTCTAAGTACATTATGCAAATCGGCCACGGCATCAATACGCAAAGCCCTTAATTCCTTATATAATTTCCAAAGTCCGATCATCCCTTTATGTTTTCCCTTTACATCCGCATAATATACCGATGCATTTGGGATGGCTGAAAATATTGGACCATAAAATCGCTTGGTAAGTATGGTAATCCTCAATGTTGGATGGTTAGTGGCCAATGTATATATAATAGGGGCGCTTATGGCTACATCTCCCATCGCCGATAGACGGATTACCAATAGATGGGTAATTGTATCACCGTGTGTAATTTTGCCGTTATTTCTGGCCACGAAGAATAGGGTTTAATTCTTCATCGTTATACATTTTCATCTGTTTATAGACCTTCATGTACTTGTTTCCGGTCTCAATGTCTTTCAATAGCTGATCTATTGCCGAAGAAAGGTCCTTTTTTTGTTCCAGTAATATATTCAGTTTGTTTTGACATTTGTTTATATGTTCCCGGGAAGCATCCGCTCTGTCCACTTCCTCCTGCATATGATATATTTTTAACGCCAATATGGATAACCTATCAATGGCCCATGCCGGGCTTTCCGTATTTATTGTAGCGCCTTCCTTGATTTGAACCGACTGGTATTTTTTAAGGAAATAACTATCAATATATTCCACCAAGTCCGTGCGATCCTGGTTACTTGCATCAATTTTTCGTTTTAGGTCCAGAGCGTTATCAGGAGCTATAGCCGGGTCGCGAATAATATCCTCATAATGCCATTGAACCGTGTCGATCCAATTTTTGCGGTATAACAGATGTGCAATATCATTTTTTGGATAAGGGTTTGTAAAAGGCTGATATACATCATCTTTAACATGATATGAGTCAATACTTTCTTTAAATATCTGATAGGAAAACTTGCTGAACATCGGTTTAAAAATTTGTGGTAAAGATACCTATTTATTTTATGATCAAACTTGAAAAGAACACCACAAGAGGAATCAAGATTGCGGTGAGCAGGGCTATTTCTTTCAGATTCGGCTTTTTTATCACCTCAACGTAATTTGTAAGGAATGCAACCGCCGGAAAAAAAGTAACGATTACAGGAAAAACGTTCGATGTAGTTTTTAAACCGGTCAATACTATTCCTATCAAATAAAATATGGCGACAAGTCTCATCGTAATAATCTTTCCCATACCCGCTTTCCCCAATCGAAGGAAGGCAACAAACCCTACCAAGGAGATTAAAAGAACATAAGCAATAAGTTTAGCGCTATTTCCCCAATACATATAATAATCCGTATTGAATTCAATATCGAATATATAATGTTTCCTTAAAAAATTGAGATGATCAAACAAAATCAGAATGGAGGAAGCGATCATAAAAACGGTGAACATTCCTACCAAGGGTACCAACCAATTTCTAATATTCTTGGGTTCATAAAAATATATAGTTATAAAAACCAAAATCAGATAAAGTAACGCCCAATCATAAAATAAGCTGGCTATGGTAATCCATAAGGTGGCATCAAAGATTTTATATTTGATATTCTTTAGCGACTTTATGCTTAACAACCTTCTAAATGATAATAGCAGAAAAAAGCTACATAGCACTGCATTACTGTCCATCATAACCTCCGGAAATACAATGATCAAAAGGGTATAAAATAGAATTGCAAAGGAATTTGTACCCGTTATCTTGTTCCGTTTTATGATGAAGTTTACCCAAAAAACACTAAAAAGTAAAACGCTTAAAACAAGAGTTTGGAACAGGATGGATTCCGGGTCGTATGCCTTTTCCGATAAAAGCAGGTGCACCAACCAATAGAATACAAACAAAAAACTTAACAAGATGATATAGTTTATTGGTTTTGTTTTTCCAAAAATGCTAGAAATCATCTTGAGTTTTTATACTTTTGCACGGTAAATATAATTAAACGTATGAAATCATTTTTTGAAGGCATAGAAGATTTATTCGTAAATGGGCTGTTCGCCCCTTTTGATATATTACGAGAGGCCGCATATGACAGTTGGACACTTTCCAATGTCGTAAACTGGATTTTGTTCGCTATTGGATCTGTCGCATTTGTATATTGGATGTTGCAACTCAAAAAGTTCAATGATAACGGTGAAGAGGACAAGAGCAGTACCTCACATGCCTATTTATAGGTCAAAACCGATATCTTTTCGATAATACATCTTATCAAAATGGATTTTTTCCAAATTTTGGTAGGATGTTTTTAAGGCCTCGGCATAATCTTCGCCATAAGAGGTAATGGCCATTACCCTTCCTCCATTTGTAAGCACTTTGTCTCCGTTTAGTTTTGTTCCTGCATGGAATACCAACGAATCCTTTATTTGTTGATATCCCGTAATTTCCTTTCCTTTTTCATAGGCTTCGGGATATCCACCTGAAACAGTCATTACAGTAGTCGCGGTTCTGTTATCGATTTCTATATCTATGGCGTTCAGATCTTGATTCGCAACGGCCTCAAAAACAGTAAGTAGGTCATTTTTTATCCTTGGTACCACCACTTCGGTTTCAGGATCTCCCAAACGCACGTTATATTCGATCACAAAAGGATCTTCTCCCACTTTTATCAATCCAATAAATATAAATCCCTTATACGGTAAATTGTCTTTATTAAGACCTTCAACGGTAGGTTGTACAATGCGCTCTTGGATTTTATCCATAAACTCTTTATCTACAAATGGGACTGGAGAAATGGCACCCATACCTCCGGTATTTAGACCGGTATCGCCCTCACCAATTCGTTTATAGTCCTTTGCAGTGGGCAATACCTTGTAGTTCTTACCATCTGTAAGTACAAAAACGCTGAGTTCTATCCCCGCTAAAAACTCTTCTATTACCACCGTAGCACTGGCATCACCAAATTTTGAATCAACCAACATAGCTTCCAGTTCCTTTTTGGCCTGGTTGAGGTCGGTCAATATCAATACGCCCTTTCCAGCAGCCAAACCGTCCGCTTTAAGTACATATGGCGGGGATAATGTCTCTAAAAAGGTAAAACCTTTTTCCAAATCGGTTGCGGTAAAACTGTGATAAGCTGCTGTGGGAATATGGTGTCTCATCATGAATTCCTTTGCAAATTCCTTGCTCCCTTCCAGGGTAGCAGCTGCCTTTTGCGGACCAATTACGGGTACATGTTGTATTTCCGAATCATTAAGAAAAAAATCGTGTATGCCATTGACCAAAGGGTCTTCGGGACCAACAACAACCATATCTATTTTCTCGGCAAGGATGCTTTTCTTTATAGCTTCAAAATCATTTACACCAATGGGTATATTTTTTGCTATCGCTGCAGTGCCTGCATTTCCCGGAGCTACGTAAAGGGTATTTAACTTGGGACTTTGAGCCAACTTCCAAGCCAGTGTGTGTTCACGGCCACCGGATCCTAGGATAAGAATGTTCATGCGGTAAATGGTTTGGTCAAAAATAC
>JBCBZE010000148.1:0-8131 GCA_039815505.1 Bacteroidota bacterium
ACACGATATTCATCAGCTGAAAGTTGGGCCTTCCATTCCTCTTTCGATTTATCTATAGCGTACTTTTTACTCATCTTTTTTAGCAGGAATAAATTCCAAGGCGGCACCATTGATGCAGTGTCTTTTTCCCGTAGTTGCAACCGGGCCATCATTAAATACATGACCTAAGTGCCCTCCGCAGGTGGCACAGTGCTCCTCTGTTCTAGCGTAACCTATATTGTAATCCGTACTAAAAGAAACAGATCCTTCAATTTCTCGGTCAAAGCTGGGCCATCCGGTACCGGAATCAAATTTATGTTCGCTTTTAAACAATTCGGAACCACAACCGCCACAAATATAAGTCCCTTCTTTCTTGTTATTTAAAAAAATACTGGTGAATGCATTTTCCGTTCCCTTTTTCCTCAGAATATAATATTGCATATCATCCAACTCCTTTCTCCACTCCTCATCTGTTTTTACTACGGTAAAAGTCTCTTCCTGTTCCGCCTCTTTTTGCATAGCGATCTCTTTCTCTTGAGAAATTCCTTTGCAACCGGCCAGGATAATACAAAATGCTACTACTATTCTTTTGATCATGGTCTACACTATTTTATTAGGTTCTTTAGACGGCCCGTTCTTCCGTTCCTTATCAAATTTATTTTTTTAGATTCAATTTTAACAAATTTATAAGTGTTATGCGTACAACGTACAAAACCCGTTTCAACCATGAAACGGGTGGGTATAAAAGCTACAACAAACTAGTTCAAATTCACTTGTTGAACATCATCTTCGCCAATATTTAAACTGCTCATCACCGTACCGATATTGGATGTATCCACTTTGGATTGTGCAAAATCCGAAGGTATGATGACAATCCTGAAAATTTGGTTTTGTGTGAACTCCGGATCTAAATTGATCAAATCAAAATTACCATCAATTAAGATCTCAACATCGAGCAAGGTATGCGATGCCGTGTATTGAATGGTTCCCTCTGGCAAAAAGAAGCTTTGAGGGATCAAGCTCCATGCATCGGCGTTGCTCCCATCCCCGAATGGCACGGTACCGTCAAATCTATAGACTAGAACGGCATCTTGGGCCAGTGTCTCAAAACTTGTAAAATCTGAAAATGTAATGATGCTACTATGTAGGTTTACATCATCAATATAATCGAACCCAACATTTTCGACCTCAAAAACCTGTCCTTGGATGCCATCCTCGCCATTTAATCCATCTTGGCCGTCAAACCCGTCTTCCCCATCGCAGGATATCATAAATAAAGCTAAAAGTGCGCCAAATACTAAAGTGATTTTTCTCATAATTGATTGTGTTAATTTTTATTTCTGTTTTAAAATGTTCGTAAGCTTTCTTTTTCGATATTTTATTGGCCTTATACTTTCTTAACAAAAAGTATTCCAAAAAATGGAAATTCAAGCAATTCATCTGTAGCGTATGGAATTAAATACATAATTTTCCGGATTTTCAATTAGCGATAAATTCCCTATTTTTAACAAAAACCGAATCAAACAAAAATTATGTGGAGACAACAGCGTGTTGTAATAGAGAATATAGCGCCCCAACTTCATGGCGGAGCCTTTTTTATCAAAAGGGTAGTAGGGGAAGTGGTTACCGTATTTGCCGATGTGTTGGCGGATGGACATGATGTTATCCAAGCAGAGGTAGTGTACAAACACGAGACGGGGAAGAAGTTTACCAGTGTTCGTATGCAAGATTTGGGCAACGATGTGTTTAACACGTCTTTTGTTGTAGAAAAACAAGGGTATTATGAGTACAAGGTTCAAGGTTGGGTGGACTATGCGTTAAATTGGCAACATGGGATCGAAGCAAAATTAAAAGACGGACAACATGTAAAAAGCGAATTGTTGGATGGGGTCCAGTATTTAAAATACCTGAATAAAAAAGTCTTGGCCAAGGAAAAACCCTATATACAAAACTTGATACATCTTTTTCAAGACGATAGTTCATATGATGCCGCTATTGCAGAAGCAAGTTCAGTGGATCTACATCAATTGTTCTTAAAGTACCCTCAGCGTTTTTTGGTAAATACAAGTCGGGCCTTAGGCATTTATGTAGATCGTAAAAAGGCGAATTATAGTACTTGGTACGAGTTTTTTCCACGTTCTTCCGCTGCCGAGGAAGGGAAGCACGGTACCTTTAAGGACTGCGAACGGCTACTCCCCAGAATTGCCCAGATGGGTTTTGATACCCTTTACTTTCCTCCGGTACATCCCATAGGAGAGGTGAATAGGAAAGGAAAAAACAATACCACCCATGCGTTGGAAGGTGACAGTGGTGTTCCATGGGGCATAGGTTCTAAATTTGGGGGACATAAATCCATACATCCCGAGCTGGGAACCGAGAAAGATTTTAAGACCATCATTAAAAAAGCCGGGGAATTGCAGATAGAAATCGCTATGGATCTTGCTTTCCAAGCCGCCCCGGACCATCCTTACATAGACTCCAATCCGGAATGGTTCAGAAAAAGACCCGACGGTACCATGCAGTATGCGGAAAACCCGCCAAAGAAATATCAGGATATCGTAAATTTTTATTTTGAGACCAAAGAGTATAAGGAATTATGGGAAGAGCTATTAAGTATAGCATTGCATTGGGTTGAAATGGGAATACGTATTTTTCGTGTGGACAACCCCCATACAAAACCCTACTACTTTTGGAATTGGCTCATTGCGGAAGTAAAAAAGGAATACCCGGACGTACTGTTTTTGGCCGAAGCCTTTTCACGGCCCAAAGTAATGCAGCAATTGGCCAAACAGGGTTTTTCCCAATCCTACACCTATTTCACATGGCGGGTAAGAAAACATGAGCTCATTGAATATATGGTGGAACTCACCCAAACTGATATGCGAGAGTATTACAGGCCTAATTTTTGGCCGAATACGCCCGATATTAACCCATATCATTTACAAGGTGCCAATGAGGCCATGCATTTATTAAGATATGCGCTTGCTGCTACTTTGAGCGGGAATATCGGTATTTACGGACCTGTTTTTGAATATATGGTTACGGAAGCCATGCCGGGCAAGGAAGAATATCTAAATTCGGAAAAGTATGAGGTACGCCATTGGGATTGGTCCGTGGAAAACAAATTAATGCGGGTGATTACAAAAATAAATGAAGCACGGAGTGTCCATGGGTCTCTACAACAGACCAATAATATTCGGTTTTGCCATATAGAAAACGAACAACTGCTGGCTTTTTATAAATGGAACGATGATAGAACGGATGAAACACTTATCATTGTAAGTCTAGATCCCCATTATGCACAACAAGGTACCGTTCAATTACCGATGGAGGATTTGGGCATACACCATGGGCAAGCGATCAATTTACATGATGTTATAACGGACAATGGTTATATTTGGGACAACGAATGGAATTTTGTTGAATTACACCCAACCCTGCCTTTCCATTTGTTCCATATTAAAAAATAGAAATGGCCAAAAAAAAACAAGATTCCATAGTACAACCTCCCTATGCCTTTGATATTGTATGGGAAGAGCTGTTGGAGGATAAAAGCTTCATCAAAGTTTTTCTATCGGATGTCTTGGAGGATTATGTCGTAAAACAACGTTGGTACGGTGGCAAGGCCAGTAAATTAAAATATATAGAATTACAGGAGTATTTTCGTATTCAACAAAATGATGAGGTGTACTACGGTTTGCTTTTGGAAGTAAACTTCGAAGAAGCTTTTTACCAACACTATTTTTTACCCATTGCATTTGTTTCCGATGAAAGTTTTGCCGAAAAGGACAGAATTCTGCCCCTATCCATAAAAGGACAGGAAGGTTTTATCATAGATGCAGTGAACCTTGAGGCTTTTCGAAAATTGGTTTATGAGCGAATTATACATGCCGAACCCAATGATATCACTAGGGTAAGTTATCATAAAAGTACGTGCTTTGAACCAACGGATTATGCTTCTTCCCGCTTTATGGGACTGGAACAGAGCAATACTTCCATAATTATCAATGATAACTCGGTGATTAAATTTTTCCGAAGGATCTATGCCGATAAGAATCCCGATTATGAAATGAGTCAATTTCTTTCCGAGCGCAAAGGATATGAAAATACCCCTGCATATCAGGGAAGTCTTAGCATCACCGATTCGGAAAACACCAATATTACCATTGCGTTGATGCAAGAATTAGTCCCCAATGAAGGAGACGCATGGGACTATATGATGAAGGAACTGAATAAGGTGTTCGGCAATTTGGAATATAAACATATCGATGTAAATAGATTACCAAAAACCGAGATGTTTCAACGCTTGGCCATTAAGGATGTACCTCCGGAGATCATTGATTGGGCCGGGCTCAATATCTTTTTGAAATTGCAAATCTTGGCAAAGAGGACGGCCCAAATGCATATTGCCTTAGGTTCGGAATTTGAGGATACCGCCTTTACACCCACCCATTTTAACGGGGATTATGAAGTATGGCTAAAAAATAGGTTGCTCTATCAATTTCAGAACCGGTTGAATACCGTAGAAAACAACCTACATCGCCTAGAGGGTCTCACATTGGACTTGGCCAACGAGTTTTTGGAACGTAAAAATGAGATCAGGAAACGTTTTGTGAATTTTGATTGGACCAAGTTAAAAGGGGAACGTATCCGGGTACATGGGGATTACCACTTAGGTCAAATACTGGTAAGAAATGAGGATTTTTATCTAATAGATTTTGAGGGCGAACCAGAGAGCACTATACGGGATAGAAAAGTAAAACAACCCCCTTTAAAGGATGTTGCAGGGATATTTAGATCATTTCATTATGCCATTTATGCAACGATATTCAATAATGGAAAGGATTTTCCGTATTCCCAAGAAGACCTTTTTAAAGCCGGGGAAATCTTATATAGATATTTCATTGGTGTGTTTTTAGGGACCTATGTAGATTTGATACAAGAGAACAACCTCAATATAGGGTACAGCCAAGAGCGTATATTTATTTTGGAATATTGTATGTTGGAGAAAGCAGTATATGAATTGGGTTATGAAATGAATTCTAGACCTTTATGGGCAGTGATACCTTTAGAGGGCATTATGAGTATAATAAACGAAACTAACTAAACTAACAACCAAAGCATGGGCAAGGTAATACCGCACAGTCTGTTTTCCGATTTTGATATTGATTTATTTAAAGGGGGAAAGCACTATAGACTTTATGACAAGTTGGGTTCCCACCCTATGGAAGTGGATGGCCAAAAGGGAACTTATTTTGCCGTTTGGGCCCCTACCGCAAAATCAGTTTCCGTAGTTGGGGATTTCAATTATTGGTTGGAGGGCGATCATAAATTGAACGTGCGCTGGGATGAGAGCGGCATTTGGGAAGGTTTCATTCCCGGTGTGGACAAAGGCACTAAATATAAATATAAGATACACTCCCATAACAACGATATAAAGACAGAAAAAGCCGATCCCTTTGCCCGGTATTGCGAGCATCCCCCCAATACGGCATCCATGGTTTGGGATGCTGCTTACCAATGGGAGGATAAAAAATGGATGGGTTACCGCAAAGAGAAAAATGGCTTGGATAGACCCTATTCCGTTTATGAGGTGCACCTAGGTTCTTGGAAACGGAAAAATGGTGGAGGTCAGTTTATGTCCTACGTGGAATTGGCGGAGGATTTGGTGAAGTACGTAAAAGAGATGAATTTTACACATGTAGAATTCATGCCTGTCATGGAATATCCTTATGATCCCTCTTGGGGATATCAGCTAACCGGTTATTTTGCGCCGACCTCAAGATTTGGAAAACCAGAGGATTTTAAACTTTTAGTGGATAAATTACACCAAAATGATATTGGTGTAATTTTGGATTGGGTGCCTTCCCATTTTCCGGAAGATGCACACGGCCTTGGGTTTTTTGATGGCTCACATCTGTACGAACATCCAGATAGAAGAAAAGGTTATCATCCCGATTGGAAAAGCCTCATTTTTAACTATGGGAGAAATGAAGTAAGGGCATTTCTTATCAGTAACGCCCTGTTTTGGTTAGATCAATATCACGTGGATGGGCTTAGGGTAGATGCGGTAGCCTCCATGTTATATTTGGATTATTCCAGGGAAGACGGGGAGTGGGAACCCAATATGTTCGGGGGACGTGAGAATTTGGAATCTATATCCTTTATTAAGGAACTTAATGAAGAAGTGTATAAAAGTTTTACGGGTGTACAGACCATAGCGGAAGAATCTACTTCCTTTTCCATGGTTTCCAGACCTGTTGACATAGGGGGACTTGGCTTTGGGATGAAATGGATGATGGGCTGGATGCACGACACATTGGAATATTTTAAGAAAGAGCCCATTTATCGAAAACACCATCAAAACGACCTCACTTTTAGTATGACATACGCTTTTACCGAAAACTTCATGCTTCCTTTTTCCCATGATGAAGTCGTTTACGGCAAACAGTCCTTGGTGTATAGAATGCCCGGTGATGAATGGCAACGTTTTGCCAATCTACGTTTACTTTTTGGCTATATGTTTACGCATCCCGGCACCAATCTCATTTTTATGGGAGCCGAGTTTGGTCAAACCGAAGAATGGAACTTTCAACAGAGTTTGGATTGGCATCTGCTGCAATATGACTTTCATAAGGGAATTCAGGAATTGATCAAGGATCTTAACCAATTTTATAAAGAATATCCTGCGCTTTATGAAAAGCAGTTTAGTACGGAAGGCTTCCAATGGATCGATTACGGAGATCATGAAAATTCAGTATTGACCTATATCCGCAAAGGACATGACACCAAAAACGATTTGATCATTGCCTGTAATTTTACACCGGTTCCCAGGGAAAACTATCGTATCGGGATTCCTAAATCCGGTAAATTAAAAGAAATTTTCAATAGCGATCATAAAAAGTATGGGGGTAGCGGTATGTTGAATACGTCCATAAAAACTACCAAAACCGCATGGCATGGATATGAAAAGTCCGTTGAAATCACAATTCCTCCCTTAGGCGTAGTCATAATGCAGTAACAGGATGTTACTATAACGTTATAGTTTATAATTGGTTATAATATCTTTTTAAAGTTACGCGATAAAGTCTTTTTTTTGTTAGTCATAAAACTAAGCTGCTATGATTACCAATACGGAACTGGAATACAAAGGCAATCTGTATCCAAACCATATTATAGATTACCAAAAAGATACGGACAAACTGTACTTTACGACGGCTAACGGGGTAATTTTACAAATTACCATCATTCGTGATAGTGCCATTCGTTTTAGATATGCAACTGAAAATGTTTTTGAACCTGATTTTTCGTATGCCATTGATGAAAATGCCAGTACGGGTTACAATCATCTAGAGATAAAGGAGACCAATACGGAATATGTTGTTGAAACGTCCAAGTTGCATGTGCTGGTAGACAAAAAAACCTTGCGCACCCAGATTTCCGATTTGGAAGGAAATATTATCAATGAGGATGAATTGGGGTTCCACTGGGAAGAAAATTATGAATATGGCGGAAATACCGTAAAAATGAGTAAGATCACCCAATCTGCGGAAAGTTTCTACGGAATGGGGGATAAGGCCACCCACATTAATTTAAAGGGAAAACGAGTGGATAACTGGGCCACGGATCAGTATGCTTTTGGCAAAGACCAAGAGCCCCTCTATAAGGCCATACCATTTTATGTAGGATTGCACAACGGAAAGTCCTATGGCATCTTTTTTGACAATACGTTCAGGAGCTATTTTGATTTTTCCCATGAACGTAGAAATACGACCAGCTTTTGGGCAGATGGCGGTGAAATGAACTATTACTTTTTTTATGGTCCGGAAATGTCCAGTGTGGTGAGGGCATATACAGATCTCACCGGGACCCCCGAACTACCCCCACTTTGGACTTTAGGGTTTCATCAATCCAAATGGAGTTATTATCCGGAAAGTAGGGTAAAGGAAATTGCCGGTACATTCAGAAAGTTAAAGATTCCATGTGATGGTATCTATTTAGATATTGATTACATGGAAGGTTTTCGTTGTTTTACATGGAACAAGGATTATTTCCCAGACCCTAAAAAGATGGTCCAGGAACTATTGGACGATGGTTTTAAAACGGTGGCCATAATAGATCCGGGAATAAAGGTGGATAAGGATTATTGGGT
>JBCBZE010000341.1:0-3716 GCA_039815505.1 Bacteroidota bacterium
TGCAACGGGAAGTCTCCGTAGAAAGGCACAATGGTTAAATAGATATCCCACCCATACCGTTGTAGATCTTAGGGGTAATGTAAATAGCAGACATGAAAAACTTAAGGCGTCTAAATGGAACGGAGCCATTTTCGCTGCCGCAGGATTAGATCGTATTGCTTTAGAGCCAAAAAACACCATAGGACTTACATGGATGGTCCCTGCACCGGCACAGGGAGCCATTATGATTGCGGCTATGGAGTCGGACCATGAGATAAGGGAAGCTTGCGAAGAGCTTAACCATAAACCCACTGAAATCTGCACTACATTGGAACGGGAGTTCCTGAATACGTTAGAAGGTGGTTGTACGGCTCCCATTGGTGCTTTGGCACGCATTAACACGAACGATGAAGTGAGCCTAAAAGGTATATTGCTAACCCCTAACGGCAGCAAAAAACTAGAAGTTCAACTAAGTGCTCCATTGGGAGAACATGCTAGTTTGGGTAAAAATGCGGCCGAGCGTATTTTACTGCAGGGTGGTAAACATCTCATGAACGAACTGCAGGGTGCAAAGGGAAATGTGCAGGTATATTCCACTAAAAAGTTAAGCCAAGAGCAATTACAACGCTTTCATAGCACAATTAGGGTACAATCGGACGATTTTATTAAAATAAGTCTTAGCCGAATTTCGCCGAACCTGATCAAGCAGGACATCAGGAATGTTATCATAAGCAGTAAAAATGCCGTTGCCTCTTTATTGACCAATTTTAGCCCGGAAGAACTTAAGTTCAAGAATATTTATTGTGTGGGTCGAAAGACCAAACGGGCCGTTGAACAAAAAATCGGTAAAGTGACCCATTATGAAAACAATTCCAAAAAATTGGCAGACTATCTAGTGGAATATATGGAAGGCCTAGAGGCCATCTACTTTTGTGGTAACCTAAGGTTGAACGATCTTCCCGAAATTTTAAGTACCAATAATATTACTGTAAAAGAGATTGAGGCCTACACTACCAAACTTGCTCCAAAACCAATAGATGAGGGTGTTACAGGAATCATGTTCTATAGTCCTTCAACTATTGAAAGCTATCTTCAGCGTTACAGGGCAGACAAAATCGCTTATTGTATTGGCGAAACCACTGCTAAAACGGCAAGAAAATATTTTACAGATGTGCGGGTGGCCAAAGTCCCAACTGCCGAGAGTATGATCGATTTGGTAAATCGGGACTATGCATCCGAAATAACAGTATAGACCTAACCGGTCTTGAATTGAACAATTATGGTAAAAAACGATTTATTCCTAAGGGCCTTAAAGGGCGAAACCGTAGAACGACCACCCGTATGGATGATGCGGCAGGCCGGACGCTATTTACCAGAGTTCATGGAAATCCGTAAAAAATATGACTTTTTTACCCGATGTCAGACCCCGGAACTGGCTTCCGAAATTACCGTGCAGCCCATTCGCAGATATGGAATGGACGCAGCCATTCTTTTTAGTGATATTTTGGTAATTCCCCAAGCCATGAACATTGAGGTGCAAATGAAACCTAATTTTGGTCCGTATCTACCTCACCCTATTCGCTCCCAAAAAGATGTTGACCATGTGATAGTACCGGATGTAAACGAAGCTTTGGATTATGTGATGCATGCGATAAAAATGACCAAGGAAAAACTAGACAATGAAGTCCCATTGATCGGTTTTGCCGGATCACCTTGGACGCTGCTTTGTTATTGTGTCCAAGGAGAAGGAAGCAAAACCTTTGATAAAGCCAAGGAATTCTGTTTTACCCAACCTATCGCGGCCCATCAATTACTTCAAAAAATCACGGATACGACCATAGCCTATTTAAAAGCTAAAGTTGCCTATGGGGTCAATGCGGTACAAGTGTTCGATTCTTGGGGAGGAATGTTATCCCCAAAGGACTATCAGGAGTTTTCTTGGCAATACATACAACAAATTATAGATGCCCTAAAGGAGGACATCCCTGTTATTGTTTTTGGAAAAGGATGTTGGTTCGCTTTGGGGGATATGGCAAAATCAGGAGCGTCGGCCTTGGGTGTAGATTGGACATGCTCGGCGCGTAATGCTCGATATTTAACAGGAGGAAAAATTACTTTGCAAGGAAATTTTGATCCTGCCAGACTATTATCGCCTCCGGCAGAAATCAAAAAGATGGTCACCCAAATGATCAATGACTTTGGGAAAGACAATTATATTGCGAACCTAGGCCATGGCATTTTACCAAATATTCCACTTGAGAATGCCAAGGCTTTCGTGGATGCCGTAAAGGAATACCGATAGCATTATTAGTAATGGAATATGATTATCAACAACAACTTCGTCATAGATGAGTTACATTTTAAGGATGCATCGAGCCTAAACCGCTTAATGGTTGCAAATGCCGATCGGTTCCAATCCTTTTTCCCAAAAACCTTGAATCAGAATTTAACTCTTGCCGATTCTGAGGCGTATATTTTTCGTAAACAAGATGAAATTCAGTCAAAGACCGAGTTTACCTACGCCTTAAGAGTTGAAAAAAAAGGAGCCGTTGCCGGACTTATTATCCTCAAAGCGTTGGACTGGGATAAAGAACAAGGGGAACTGGCTTATTGCATTGATATAAAACATGAGGGCAGAGGTTGGATGACCCAAACAGTGAACCAAGTTTCGAATTATGCGTTTGCCGATCTGAGATTAAGAACACTACAGATCATTGTCCATAAAACAAACATTGGAAGTATTAGAGTAGCTGAAAAGTGTGGTTATGCATGGCAAAAAACACTCCTGAAAGCCTATACACCTCCCAATAAAGACCCTATGAATATGGAACTCTATGAAAGATACAGATGAAAGAACAATTTTATAGCTATATACAACAATTACAGGATGTTATCACCTCCAAGCTGGAGGAAGTTGACGGTTTGGCCAAATTTCAGGAAGACCTTTGGGAAAGACCGGAAGGCGGCGGTGGGCGAACACGAGTTATATCGAATGGAAAGGTCTTTGAAAAAGGAGGGGTAAATATTTCCGCGGTACATGGCGCCTTACCGCAGAGTATGCAAAATTATTTTGATGTAAAAGATGTGGATTTTTTTGCGTGTGGACTTAGTTTGGTCATTCATCCAAAAAATCCGATGGTTCCCACGGTACATGCCAATTGGCGGTATTTTGAAATGTATAACAAGCAAGGAAAAATAGTAGACCAGTGGTTTGGAGGCGGACAAGATCTTACACCCTATTATTTGTTTAAAGAGGACGCCATTCATTTTCATACGATCTGTAAACGCGCATGCGATGCGCACCATCCAGAATTTTATCGTTCTTATAAGGAAAAATGCGATACCTATTTTTGGAACGCCCATAGAAACGAAGCTCGTGGTTTAGGCGGCTTGTTCTTTGATTACTGCAAGACCAATGAGGAAATGAACATGGAAGGTTGGTATAATTTTGTGGTCGAGGTAGGAGATAGCTTTTTGGAAGCTTATGTCCCTATTGTTGAGAAGAGAAAAGACCTGTCCTATACTAAGGAACAACGGGACTGGCAAGAAATAAGACGTGGTCGGTATGTAGAGTTTAATCTGGTACACGATAAAGGAACACTTTTTGGTCTTAAGACCAATGGCCGTATCGAAAGTATCCTTATGAGCCTACCGCCCCAAGTGCAATGGCATTACGATCATCATCCGGAAAAAGGAAGTGAAGAAGAGCGGTTATTACAGGTATTAAGACATCCTAA
>JBCBZE010000162.1:0-7664 GCA_039815505.1 Bacteroidota bacterium
CCTGAATCTGTACGAACATCTGAAAAGAATTGTTCTGCCAATTGTCCAACGATTCCTGAATCCATTCCCGATTGGCCACATAATTCTTCCAAGGAATAATATAATCGGTATCATTAAAGGCGTTATTAAAGGGGATATCCGTATAGACAGCGGTAACCATAAGGTCGTATTGGTTACTAATTTTCACTACCTTCCCTATGGGATCCTGATCGCCAAAAAGCGCATCTGCGGTAGACTTGGAAAGCATGATCGAGTTAATTTCCCGGAGTCCGTCCCTTTCACCTTTGATGATTTCAAGATTCAATAGATCGGGTGCGATGGGCTGCATATAATTTCCAGGTCTGGAAATGCTCTTTTCCCCATATTTTATATAACTGTCCTGTGTCCAGGAAGACATCATGATATGTTTAAAATTATCGCTGTATCCATCCCTCAATGCGGGTTCCAGGGGGAGTGGAATGGCCGGGCCTGTACCTACATTACCATTAAATGTTTGGGATTGGAATACCTGCGCAAAGGTATCCTTGTTCTTAAAATATGTGTTATAGGTGATTTCATCGTGGATCCAAAGACCAATAATTAAGGTAACGGCCATACCCAATGCCAGCCCCCCAATGTTAATGATGGAATACCCTTTGTTCTTAAGAAGGTTCCGCCAAGCGATTTTTAAATAGTTTTTAAACATGATATTCGTTTTTTGATGACTTATTCCGTACGCAATGTTTTTATAGGATTGGCTCCTGCCGCTCTAATAGATTGAAAACCAATGGTCATAATGGCGATCGCCATGGTAAGAAACCCTGCTAATCCAAAAACCCACCAACTAATTTGAATACTATAGGCAAAATCCATTAACCATTGGCTCATAAGATAGTAAGCGAGTGGGCATGCAAGCAAAATGGCCAGGCCTATCAATTTTAAAAAATCCATTGAGATAAGTGCGGTAATACTTTCCGTGCTTGCTCCCAACACCTTTCTTATGCCAATTTCCTTTTTTCGCTGTCTGGTCATAAAGGCGGCCAATCCAAAAAGCCCAAGGCAAGAAATAAGAATGGAAATCAATGCAAAATAAGAGGTGAGCGTACCTGTTAAAGTTTCACTTCTGTAATTTGCTTTATATTCTTGATCCACAAAATCTAGATGAAGTGGAATATTGGGAAGCACTTTGGTAAAGGCAGTGGATATATATGCCAACGCCTCCTTGGTTTTTCCGGCCTTTAGCTTTATGAACATAGATCCTGCATCCTTGGGGTCCAAAAAGAAGATGGAAGGCTGTATAGGCTCATAGAGCGATCGGTTATGAAAATCCTTTAAAACACCAATGACCTGTCTTTGTTTGCCCCAAACTTGCACCGTTTTACCAATGGGATCCGAAAGGCCCATAATTTCGGCTGCTTTCTCGTTAATAACAATATTTAAGGTATCCATGCTTCCTTCCCTATAATAGTTGCCCTCGCTCAAAGGGATGTCAAAAACCGCAGGAAAATTATAAGCTGTCCACAGTAGGGAAAATTCTATATTTTGCTGATTATTCGTTTTTCCAGGCCATTGAACCCCACTGGAGGATGCACCCATATCTAGGGGAAAGGGACCTGCCAAGGTAACATCTTCAATGGCTCTTGAAGCAAGCAGCTCATCTCGCAGCACACCATATTTTTTGGTCAGTTGTTGATCTTGATGTGCATAGACGATGTGATCCTTGGCAATTCCCAAGTCTTTTTCATTAATATAATTTACCTGTAGCTTTACGATAACGGCGGCTACAATAAGTAGTATGGCCAAACCAAACTGAACTACAACAAGTCCCTTACGGAACGATATGGTTTGCCGTTTCTCCCGAGCTTTTCCTTTTAGGGCTTCTATGGGTTTAAAGGAAGAAATGACCCGTGCAGGATAGGCTCCGGAAAGTAAGGTGGTCAGTAGGAACACACTAAAAATGGAGAACCAAACGCTTGGGTCTGTAAAACCGATGTCCAAGTTTTTACCCACAAAACCATTGATACTTGGTAAAGCCGCCCAAGCTATGATATATGCAATAATAAAGGAGATTGCAGTGACCAAGGCCGTTTCGGTAAGAAACTGTTTAATTAGGCTATTTTTACCCGCACCGTTTACCTTTCTGACTCCAATTTCCGAAGATCTTTTAGTCGCATAGGCCGTAGATAGGTTGACAAAATTGATACAGGAAATAATTAGGAGGAAAATAGCGGAAATGGTGAATATGCTAACATATTCAATACGACCACCACTTACTTTGGCCCTTTCATCGAACTCGCCGTATAGGTAGTTATCCGAAAATTTTTGCAGGAAACAGCCTTCTTTTAGATCTCCGTCGATATGGCTATGAAAAAGGGTCTCCAATTTTTCACCTAGCTGCTGGGGATCGGTACCTTCCCGGAGCAGCAACACTCCCTGCATCCCTCCATTTTCCCATTCTTGCAACCATTCATTTTTCTTTAGATACCCATTAAAACTGTAGTAAAAGTCATTTTGAATGGATGAGCTATCTGGGAAATCTTGATAAACGGCCGTAACAGTGAACGAACCGTTATCCAAAATTTGAATAGTACTTCCAAGGGCTTTCGCTTTCCAATTAATGCCCCAAATGGTATATGCCAAGGTTTGCGATATAGCCAAAGCCTCTGGTTTTTTGTCAAACTGCGACATATCGCCCAGTACGATGGGAAAGGAAAAACCGGTAAAAAAATCGGCATTGGCAAAGGTGCCAGATGCCCTGTAATCTATGTTGTCCACCTTTAGGTTATCCTCAAAACTTCGGCCTAATACCATGTACCGCTCTACTTCCGGTAATTGTTCCTTTGCTGTTTTTAATAGGGGATAAGGAACCGTCTCATAAACATCTAAAATTCCTTCTTCCAAGGGCACGGTACGTTTTATCTGGTAAAGACGGTCATTGTTTGCATGGAACTTATCCATGCTATTTTCATCATAAACCCAAAGAAGCATTAAGAAGGAGACGGTCAAAGCCATGGATAATCCAAGGATGTTGATTACAAAATACCCTTTGTTCTTAAGAAGGTTCCGCCAAGCTACTTTTAGATGATTCGTAAACATGCTGTTCGTTTTTTGATGACTTATTCCGTACGTAAGCTTTTAACAGGATTCACCCTTGTGGCCCTAATGGCCTGATAGCTTATGGTAATAGTGGTAATCAACGCTACAATCCCGATGGCCAGCGCAAAAATCCACAAGCTGAAATCGGTTTTATATGTAAAATTTTGCAACCATTGATTCATAAAGTACCATGCCAATGGCGAGGCTATCAGTCCGGCTATACCGATCAGCTTAATGAAATCCTGCATTACCAAACCCACAATATGCCAACTACCCCCGCCCAAGACTTTACGAATACCTATTTCCCTTGTCTTCTGTATCACAAAAAACAGAATCAATCCGTAGATACCCAAACATCCAATAAAAATGGCAAGTCCGGAGAATAGTTTGGTCAACGAAAGAAAACGTTGTTCGGAGTTGTATAATTCTGCCACCCGATTATCGAGGAACTCATAGTCAAAGACATAATCGGGAAAGCTCTTGCTCCATTGGGTTTCAATGTGGGCCATGGTATTTTGGGTTTGTCCGGTATTGATTTTTATGGCGAATTCCAAATAATTGTCAGTTGCCGGGGCAATAAATATGGGATTAATGTTTTCATGAAAATCCCGGTCATGAAAATCTCTTATCACGCCAACTACCTTGGCCCTGATATAATCACCACTTATAGCAAGAGGTTTTCCTAATATTTCATCTATGGAGGACAGGCCCAGTTTTTTAACAAAGGTTTCATTGACCAACACTTCGTCTACCGAATCTTTCTCGTAAAAGTTACGTCCGGCCAAAAGTTGTAGGGCAAAGGTGTTTAGGTAATCTTTATCACCGATCTTTACCTGTACCGAAAATTCCTCGTCCTCTGGTCGATTGTTATATTTTAGATTGGTACCCCATTGACTGTCCCCGGCCCCTGGGGAGGCATAACAGGCGGTGATTTTTTTTACTCCGGACGACTCTGAGATCCTTTCTTTTAAACCTTTTAATTGAACAGCTTCCAAATCCTCGGGAATAGACACCATGACTATGGTCGATTTGTCAAACCCTAGGTCGGAATCTATGGCATATTCAATTTGTTTGTTCACAACTAGGGTACCGATGATAAGCACAATAGATATAACGAACTGCACGGTGACCAGCACTTTACGGGTAACGTATCCTCCCGAATCTTGTTGGGAAAGCTTCCTTTTTAAGGCCAATATCGGGCTAATTCTAGCTAAAAGTAATCCCGGATAACTCCCTGCCAACAACGTAATTCCCACTAAAAGAGCCAAGACAAACATAAAAAAGGATGGATTAAGAAGGCCAGAAGGTGATAGGTTCAGGTCAAAAATTGAATTAAAATAGGGTAAGGACAATACTGCCAAAAGGACTCCCATCAACAAAGCCAAAATGGTAATTATAAGGGTCTCGGTCATAAATTGCCAAAACAGTTGCCCCTTAAACCCTCCCAATACTTTTCGCACACCGACTTCTTTGGAACGGTTGATCGATTGGGCCGTAGAAATATTGATAAAATTGATACTGGCCACGACGAGGATAAAAAATCCGATAAGGGAAAAAATCCAAAGCACATTGATATCGATGCCCCCGCCATACTTGGAATCGAAATGAATATCGGCCAAAGCCTGTAATTTATAATGGTGTACATTTTTTGATTTAGGACGAAACTTGGTCACGTATCCGGATAAAACTTCTTCGATCTGAGCTATATTCTGATCGGGCCTTAATAAACCAAAACATTGTAGGTTGGAACTGATGCCTCCCCAGAATTCTCCCCCTAAAAATCCGTTGTATTTTTTAATCGTTTCAAAGGAAATAAAGATGTCGCCTTCAATAAAAGAAGTTTTAGGCAGGTTTTTAAGCAAACCGGTAATGGTTATCAACTCCTGATTTCCTAGCTTAAAGGTTTTCCCTACCGGGTTCTCATCACCAAACAACCTATGGGACATTCGCTCGGTAATGACCGCGGTATTTAGTTCGGAAATGGGAATTTGGTCAGAACCGTTGACCAACGGGAAATTGAATATTTTAAAAAAATCGGTTTCTGCAAACAAAATTCCCTCATCGATCTTTAATTTTTGACCGTTATTTTCCAGGGTAATGATCTCATCGTTCCAGGTTACGATTTTCGCTATTTTTTCAGCATAATCATAATCGGTTTTGAAGGCATTGGCAAAGCCCGGAGGCACACTGGCATCATAATCTATAATATCCCTGTGTTCCTCGGTGACAAACCTGTAGACCCTATCCGTGTTGTTATGAAATTTATCAAATTGGAGATGGTGGCTCACAAAGAGAAATATGAGGATACTGCACCCAAAACCCAGGGCCAGGCCTAAAATATTGATTAAGGCAAACCCTTTTCTTTTTGTTAAGCTTCTCCATGCTATTTTAAGGTGATTTTTCAACATATGATCCGTTTTTTCGATAGATGATTATTCAGTACGCAAACTGTTTACCGGGTTGGTTTTGGCCGATTTGATGGCATGAAATCCTACCGTTACGATGGCCACTAGTAGGGCAATTGTACCGGCTAAAAGAAAAACCCACCAACTAATGGCTATTTTATAAGCGTATTCACCCAACCATTGGTTCATGGTATACCATGAAAAAGGAACGGCAAGGGCAATAGCGATAAGGACCAGCTTTAAAAAGTCTTTTAACAACAAAGTGATTATACTGCCCACCTTGGCGCCCAATACCTTTCGAACTCCAATTTCCTTGGTTCTGAGCATGGCACTATAGGTGGCTAAACCAAAGAGTCCCAAACAGGCAATGAAGATGGCCAAAAATGAAAAAATGGTGAAAAGGTTGGTAAATTTAAAGTCGGCCTCATATTGAGTGTTGAAGGAGTCATCCAGAAAGCTATATAGAAATGGACGATGGGGCGCCAATTCGGCCCATTTTTCCTCAATGTCCATAATAAGCTGCCGCAAATTTTCCGACTTTACCTTTAACGAAAAATACCTACTGCTTTCTTGTTCCAAACGCAAGGTTAGGGGGGCGATGTTTTGATGTAAGGACATATAATTAAAGTCTTTTACCACACCCACTATAGTGCCTTCTTTACCCCATTGCTCAAATTTTTTACCTATGATTTCGGAGGGATCTGCATATCCGAAGCTTTGGGCAGCGGCTTCATTGACCACCATGGAAGAAATGGTATCCGAAGGAAAATCACGGGAATATGACCTGCCAGCGACCATTTCCAGATTGTAATGTGGGATAAAATCAACATCCACTTCGTATAGAAAAGGATCAAAAGTATCCATTTGACCTTCCTTGGTCTCCACACTGGTTCCTGCAGCGGGAAAATGCCCTCCTGGAACCGTTCTGGAGGCAGATACGGAAGTAACCCCCGGCAGTTGTAAAAAAGCATCTTTGATAACATCTATTTTGTCCCCTACCTCATTGTCCCAGTTAAAATCAATCACCAATTGTTGTTCCCTGTCAAATCCCAAATTTTTATTTAGCATAAAATTGAGCTGAAAGTATACGATTATGGTGCTTGCAATCAAGGCGACGGACAAGCTAAATTGAAAGACGACCAATACCTTTCTTATGGCCACGCCCTGTTCCGAAGAGCGGAACATCCCTTTAAGTACCGCCGCTGGTTTAAAGCGAGACAATATAAAAGCAGGATAACTACCCGCCAGCAGTCCGGTGGCTATGGCGACTCCAAAATATAGGGACAATATGGAATAGCCGAACACATCACTTGCAGAGAGCACTTTGCCGGTAAGGTTTTGCATCATCGGTAGTGCCAGAAGAACCAACCCAAGCCCAAATAGGGAGGATAGGACGACCATCAACATGGATTCTCCTAAGAATTGATGCACCAAACCCCTCTTGTTGGCCCCGATTACTTTGCGAACCCCAACCTCTTTGGCCCTTTCCATAGATCTGGCCGTGGCAAGGTTCATAAAATTGATACATGCAATAATGAGGATAAAAATCCCTATCAACCCAAAGATATATATGTTGGATAGGCTTCCCGTTACCCCCGGCTGTCTTGCCGCCTTTGATTTTAAGTAGGTGTCTTTAAGCGGCTCAAATGAGAGGTTGTAGTAATACTCGGCATCTTCTGCCGGTCGGTTCCTTTCTAGAAAAGAAGGCATTTTGGCTTGAAATGCCTTTTGGTCAAAATTATCCGTTACCGAGAAGTAGGTGTAAAAATCAACATATCCCCAAAAACCAAAAATTTCGGGACGTGTTTGATAGAATGAGCTCATTGACATGAGTACATCGAAAGAAAAATGGGAGTTTTCAGGGACATCCTTCATAATACCGGTAATGGTGTACTTACCGTCATTTGCCCTACCACCGATACCATCGATGACCTTGCCCATAGGGTCTTCATTCCCGAAGTATTTTTTTGCGGTACTTTCCGTTAAAACAATGGAGTATGGGGCTTTTAAAGCGGTTTCTGGATTGCCGGAGACCAAGGGCCAGCTAAATACGTTGAGCGCACTTGGTGTCGCATAAAAACAATCACCTTCTTGGAAGGAACGATCATTGTATTCCAATAGAATATCCGAACGACCTGAAAACTGTACCACATCTACAACTTCGGAAAAGTCTTTTTTTAGTGC
>JBCBZE010000269.1:0-4919 GCA_039815505.1 Bacteroidota bacterium
GATGCCTCTGGTGTTGATGATGAATTCTCCTTGAGCCTTATGAAAAAATCCTTGGAAAAAGAGTTTGGCTCGGAAGCTTTATCCAATAGTTATAAGCAAATGACCTTTATTTATCCAGACAGGGAACTAAAGATAGGTGATACATGGGAAAATGAATATAAGGGAAAATTAAGCGCAAAAAATACGTGGACGTTGGACAATATAACTGAGGAAAATGCCTCTATTAGTGGTAACGCTACGGTAGTAATGGATGTAAAGGAATCCGCTACCACCATGATGCTTAATGGAAATCAGGAAACATCCATAGTAACAGATTTATCATCAGGCTTTATAGAAACCATGACCGTGGAAGGGCTTGCCAAGGGAACCTCGACCGCTTCCCAAATAGGAGATCAAGAAATCCCTACTACGATAAAATCCATAATTACCTACGAACTAATCAAGGAATAGCATGTTTAACAAAAACATAAAACTGGTTATCGCCGGTTTAATAATTGCTTACGCTGTTTATCAGTTTATAGAAGGAAACATTGGAAACGGTATATTTCTGATTTTACTGTCCCTTATCTTCATCTTTCTATATTTTAGAAATGAAATGATATTATTGGCCTTTTTACGAATGCGCAAACAAGATCTTGAAGGAACAAAAAAATGGTTGGATAAAATTAAAAATCCGGAAAACGCACTTATAACCAAGCAGCAAGGGTATTACAATTATCTGCACGGCATTATTTTTTCCCAAAAGAACCTTACCCAGGCAGAGAAATATTTTAAAAAAGCTTTAAAATTAGGGCTTACCATGGATTATGATATAGCCATGGCAAAATTAAGCTTGGCAGGAATCGCCATGCAAAAAAGACGTAAACGTGAAGCTACCACCTTACTTCAGGAGGCCAAAAAATTGGATAAGAACAACATGTTGACAGAGCAGATAAAAATGATGCAACAGCAAATGAAAAAAATCTAGCCTAACTACTGCACTATTTGGACATTTTGTAATATCCTTTGTTAGGGATTTCTATGACATACTTCTTTTTGGAACTATTGTTTAGATGTGGTTCCCTTAACCATGGGTTGTGCCTTTTTAATATCTTATAATTGATTTCATATTGTTTGGCAAAATCGGCGAAATTAAAAACCGGCTCGCTAACTTCTACTTTAAACGTAGGTACTGCGGAATACATGTCCTCTTTATCAATATCAAAGCCATATTTTTCTGGATTGGATAAAATTTCTTTTATGGCAAGTATGCGGAATACATAACGCCCGGTCTCCTCGCCCAATAATAAATCATAGTAATCAGCTGCTTTTTGGATACCCATGAATTTATTTATTGATCCTGCACCTGCATTATAAGACGCGGCGGCCAAGGTCCAATTACCAAATCTCTTTTTAGCATCGTTCAAATATGCACAAGCTACTTCCGTGGCTTTTTCTATATGGTAACGTTCATCCACGTTAGAATTGACTTCCAGTCCATATTGTTTACCAGTAGCCCGCATAATTTGCCAAAATCCCGTGGCGCCGGCAGGGGAAACCACATTTTGAAGTCCGCTTTCCGCCACCGCCAAATATTTAAAATCGTCGGGGATACCATTCTTGGCAAGAATTGGTTCTATCACGGGAAAATATTTATTGGCCCTCTTCATAAGCAATAATGCATTGGATTGCCAATAGGTATTTACCAAAAACTCCCGATCCACACGTTCCATAACCTCAGGGTCGTTGGAAGGGACAGGTTCTCCTGCAAAACTTAAGTTTTCGGGAATATCGATTGCCGAAATCTTATAACGGTCATCGTCCGTATCAACGGTAGCCTCAGTACCCTTTTCAATCACATTCGTATTGTCCTGAACGGCAAAAATCAAGGTGCTTATTACAAAAACCACACCTAACACCATCAAAATATTCTTTAAGATTTTCATCGGTTTTATTTTTTATAGCCCAAAGGTATTAAATACAACTCCCTTATTCCAAAATAATTGTAGGCAGGTGCTCATTAAACCATTTTGATCTATGAATGATCATGGTGTGGGTACCATTCTTGACTACGGTGCAATCCTTAATATTTTGAAGTGGAAATACGGTGTCTTTTTCACCATGTATATGAACCAGCTTAAAATCGTTTCCCGTCCCCTTCCAATTAACGATCTGATCTATGGACCAATCTATATAGTATTTGTCCTTAATGGATAAATACTGTTCATAGAGTTCCAAACGTTTTACAACGGCTTCCCCAAAGGCATACTTTGCAAGTAATTCCACGTTATTTACCAATCCGGTCGGCAACAACTTATGTGCCTTGGTATATCTGGCAAAAATCATTCGTTTGGGAAGCTCGGATGTAAGCTTAACACTCGATACGATAATCACTTTTTGAACCGAAATATGTTTTGCCATTTCCTGAACCAACATACCACCAAACGAAACTCCTATTAGAACAGGATCTTTATGTTTGATTTTTTTACACATTTCTAAGGCATAAGCCTCCAAACTCATACCCTTCTTAGGTAAAAACCACTCCAAAAGATGTTGTTCAAATATATCTGGTGATAAGGATATATTATGGAATATAGAAGGGTTGGCAGCCATGCCCGGCATAAAGTAGACATGTATTTTAGATTGGGCCATGCATTTTTAAGGATATAATAACTTAGGAAAATAGCGATTTTTTTCGTATTTTTGCTGTCTTAACACAAATTTAACCCCTAAGTAGCGCGAATTTAAACCGATCAACTATTTATGGATTATAATCCGAGAACATTGTAATCTATTAACCAAGTCAATTTTAAAAATCAAACTATATGAATGAAGTAGAAATTAAGGACAATAGTTTCTTGCGCCAATTTGAAACTAGGGTTGATGGACATTTAGCTAAAATTGAATATTCGTCCCAAGAACGCAAAGTGTTCTTAACCAAATTGGTTATTCCAGAGGAAATTGGCAAAGAAAATTTTAAAGAAGACTTTATTAAAGGGGTTCTGAACCAAATTCAGGAAAAAAACCTTAGAGTAGTTCCTACAAGTCCTCAAATTGCAGGTTTTTTACGAAAGAACAGGCAGTACAAAGAGATGCTCCCGGTGGGCATACGAATCTAACTCATTACCAACCTCTCGGACCGAGAGGTTTTTTTATGCCATTATTTTGCTACTTGCAAAATTAAACCGAACCAATCCGTCTTCATCTATTCCTGTAAGCTCCACCTTACGCAGTGTATTCACTAGTTCTGGATTCCATGGTGTTTTTACTTTTATATAATTTTCGGTAAACCCATGGATGTATCCTTTTTTGTTTTCTTCTTCGAATAAAACGGTTCTGATACTTCCTAATTGACTTTCATAGAAAGCCCTTCGTTTTTTCACGGACAAAGCCCGTAGCATCTTACTGCGTTTATTCCTTACATTTTTAGGAATAACAGGACACATCGATGCCGCAGGCGTGTTATCGCGCTCAGAATAGGTAAACACGTGTAAATAGGAAATATCCAATTCGTTCAAAAAATAATAGGTCTCCAAAAAATGTTCGTCAGTCTCGCCAGGGAAACCAACGATGACATCTACGCCTATGCAAGCATTTGGTATTTTCTCCCGTATTCGGGAAACACGATCTATATATAGTTCTTTCATATACCTACGACGCATCAGTTTTAATACATCATTACTTCCACTTTGCAGTGGTATATGAAAATGTGGAACAAAAGAATTACTATCGGCAACAAAATCTATGGTTTCGTTCTTCAATAAATTGGGTTCAATAGAAGAAATTCTTAATCTATGGATATCTGCCACTGTATCCAAGGCCTTTACAAGGTCTAAAAATGTATGTTCGTGCTTTTTATTACCAAACTCGCCTTTGCCATAATCCCCTATATTTACACCGGTAAGAACAATCTCTTTGATGCCCTGTGCTGCTATTTTCGCAGCATTTTTAAGTACATTTTCCAAAGTATCGCTTCTCGAAATTCCTCTCGCCAATGGAATTGTGCAATAGGTACACTTATAGTCACAACCATCTTGTACTTTTAAAAAGGCTCTTGTACGGTCACCTATGGCATAACTGCCCACATAGAAATCGGCCTCCTGTATTTCGCAGGAATGGACTTCGCCAAAATCATTTTTGGAAAGGTCATTGATATAATCGGTAATATTAAACTTTTCCGTGGCGCCCAAGACCAGGTCAACGCCATCGACCGCCGCTAGTGCCTCAGGTTTCAATTGCGCATAACAACCCACTGCCGCCACAAACGCTTTCGGATTAGCTTTTTGAGCCTGTTTTACTATAGTTTTAAACTTTTTATCGGCATTCTCGGTTACGGAACAGGTATTAATCACATACATATCTGCATTCTCCGAAAAATCGACCCGTATAAAACCTTCATCCATGAAGCTACGGGCTATGGTAGAAGTCTCCGAAAAGTTAAGCTTACAGCCTAAGGTATAAAATGCGACTCTCTTTTTCATAAACCGATGACAATCAAATTTTTGGATTGCAAATATATTACCTTTTATCGGGAGTTCTTAGTGTTGATATTGAAATCGACATCATTGGAAATGCTATGACTTGCGCCATTTTTTAGTTTCCTCAAAGACATAATCCAATATAGCCTCTTCTTGTTCATTGAACTCCATATTTCTACGGGCCATCATTGCGGTGGCGGTTGCATAGGCTTTTTTTGGCAAATAGGTAGTAAAGCCAGAGGCCCCTCCCCAGCTATAGCTTGGCACAAAGTTTCTTGGATATCCACTACCAAAGATATTGGCACTTACCCCTATAACCGTGCCCGTATTGAACATAGTATTGATACCACATTTACTATGATCGCCCATCATAAGGCCACAAAATTGGAGTCCAGTTTTGGCAAATCCCCCGGTTTCGTAGCTCCACAAACGAACTTGATCATAATTGTTCTTTAAGTTAGA
>JBCBZE010000139.1:0-8321 GCA_039815505.1 Bacteroidota bacterium
AATATGGTGGCCAAGGAGTGCACATGTCCAGAGTGTCCCCTTAAATCATGGGATATAATGGAGAAAAACCGATCTTTTATACGGGAAGCTTCCTTAAGTTCATTTTCAGATTCGACCAATCTCGTATTTACGGTATTCAAATTTTCATTGCTATCGTTTAAATCCTTGATCTGATTCTTGATCCGTTTGACAAGTTTGTTATAGGTATGGATAAGTTTATCAATCTCCTTGATCTTTACTTTATCTCTTTTCTCGATTTCACCCACAAAATTATTTTTGGCTATTGCGTCCATATCCTTAATAAGCATTTTAATGGGCCTCGCGATATGTCCAGAAAAGACAAAGGAGAATAAGATGGCAAAGATTACGGTTATTATAAAGAAAAGTACGATATATGATTTAATGCTGTTTACCAAAATTCTCCAATCGGTATCAACAATGTTATAAAGCTTAAAAACTTTTTTGTCCAGTTCATTGTTCAAATAATCGATGGTATAAATCAATCCTGTTTTTTCATTTCCTATCACTACCTCCTTTTCTGCAATTTGATTAAAAATTCGTCGATAGTTATTTAATGTTTTTATAGATGCCTCGTTAACCTCCGGTGTTTCTTGCATCTTTCTAATCAAATCATCACATATGGTGTTTACCTGTGTTATGTAAGCAGTATCCCTTCTAAGAAAAAAATCCTTTTCCCTTCGTCTTAATTGCAAGTTTTCAGATAAAGAAATACCAATGGTATCGGACTCCAACTCGTGTATGTAATTTCTCATGGCACCCTCTAGGCCATAATCTTTGAACCCCCGTTCTTGCTTCAGCCGAATAGTGTTTTTTATCACCTCGTCTAACTTGACAAGATTTTGGGAGATCCGATCTATTCTTTTAAGTATTATTTCATTGGTAATGTCTTCTGATCCGGATATTTTCTTCAGGGCATCTTTACTGAGTTCTACATGTTTATTGTAATTTTCTAGATTCTTGGTAGATTTGTTTATGTGGAAAGAATCTAATTTTGCATCGTAATTCAATATTTGGGAAAATACAGCGGATGCCTTTAATCTATTCATATTAAAGAAGGCTACTTGCTCTTTTAAAGAGTTTGCCTGATCTACTTTTTTTACCGATATATAAGAAAAGGTTAAAAAAGGCCCTATGAGTAATCCCAAGAAAAAAAACGCCATTAATATTTTTTTGCGAATGGAATTCATACGGGGGAAAAGTTTTGTTTTCATTATTTATTACCTTGGCTATAACGTTATTTAGTAATAAAAAGTATAGTTTTTGTAATTAAAAACTTACATTTTTTGTAAAAAAGCAGTATAGCTGAAATACGCAACGTTATGGCAGAATTTATTAAAATATATAATGCGAACCCCAACCCTAAGGAAATTAGGAGGGTAGTCCGGGTTTTGCAAAAAGGAGGTCTCATTATTTATCCTACGGATACGGTATATGGTTTAGGTTGTGATATCACCAACACCAGGGCCTTGGAAAAAATTGCCCGTATTAAGGGAATTAAACTTTCAAAAGCCAACTGGTCGTTTATTTGTGCCGATTTAAGTAACCTCTCTGACTATGTGCGCCAAATAGATACGGCAACGTTCAAGATTTTAAAACGGGCCTTACCAGGGCCTTATACGTTTATTCTTCCAGGCAATAGCAATCTACCTAAGGATTTTAAGAAAAAAAAGACCGTAGGGATACGTGTTCCGAACAATGCCATTGCAAGGGCTTTAGTTGAAGAATTGGGAAATCCCATTGTTTCTACCTCTATACGGGATGAAGATGAATTATTGGAATATACCACGGACCCTGAACTTATCTTTGAAAAATGGAAAAATCTTGTGGATGTGGTGATCGATGGTGGTTATGGTGATAATACAGCTTCAACGGTCATTGACCTTTCAGATGATATCCCGGAAGTTCTTAGAGTGGGTAAAGGGGATATACATATCCTTTAAATGAGAAACAGCGGCCATTGGCCGCTGTTTTCCATATAAAAAGGTATTTTATAATTAGTTGTTGATAGCGGGATCTTTCATACCCTCTTCTATCATACTGTAGAATTGGTCAATTTTTGGAAGTACCACGATTCGCGTTCTTCTATTTTTGGATTTATCCGTTTGCGAAAGAGGAACAAATTCCGCTCTACCTGCAGCGGTCATACGTTTTGGATCTACACCATAGTCATTTTGCAATATACGAACAACGGCGGTAGCTCGTTTTGCACTCAAGTCCCAATTATCCAGTAAGACACCACTTCTATAGGGGACATCATCCGTATGGCCTTCCACCAAGAATTCAAAATCAGGTTTGTTATTGACCACTTTGGCAACTTTACCCAAAACCTCTTTTGCACGGCTGGTAACATTATAACTTCCGCTACTGAACAATAATTTATCGGAAATCGAGACGAAAACAACACCTTTTTCAACACTGATTTCAATATCCTCATCGTCCAAATTACCTAGAACTCCTTTCAGGCTCTGTACTAAGGAAAGGTTTACCGAATCCCTTCTGGTAATCGCATCCTGAAGTTTTCTAATGGTCAGGTCTTTTTCCTTAAGGCTCTCCAATGATTTTTCCAAGTTTTCGGCACCTTTGGTAGTAAGGGTGGTCAAATTACCCATATTGTTGATCAACTCCTGATTGTTGGCTTTAAGAAATGCATTCTGATCTTCCAATGTCTTCAGTTTTGATGTAGCGGTTTCTTTTTCCGTCAAACAATCGTTCAGCTTTACCGTGGCCGAGTTTAATAAGTCTTGCGTTTCTTTTTGTTTTGCCTCTAAATCGGCATATTTCTTTTGTGAGACACAAGAAGACAACAACAATGTTATGCCTAAACAGCCTAAAATGATTTTTTTCATAATGATGTTACTAGAGTTAATTATTATCGATTTCAAAATTATATAAAATGCTATCCTGCTATTATGCAAATTAGTTAATCTTTTACTAAAATGTTAAAATTTCTTACCTGATTTACGAAATGAGACCATACTATGGACTTTGTGGTGTAGTATTTTAGTATAAAATTAGCTTTTTCCCTCTTACGGTACATCCGCCTAAAGTGCCTATAAAAACTAAGATGAGCCCTTAAAATGGCAATAAAATGGGTAAACTTTAATTGGAAAATAAAACGAACCGCGGCAATGCCATCTAACAAAAGACGTATGCCAATTATAGCCAAAGCTTTCCTTCTCGGTAGATTTTTGGCGATGGAAAAAAGGGAGTTCCTAAAATTTAAATACGTTTTTTTGGGGTTCATATTACTCAAGGTAGACCCTCCTAAATGGAACACATGGGATTCCCCTGTATAATATACTTTATGACCTATGTTTTTTGCACGCCAGCAGAGATCTACTTCTTCCTGATGTGCAAAATAATCTTCATCGAACCCATCTAACTCCTTAAATACTTCACTTTTAATAAACATACAGGCACCGGTAGCCCAAAAAATTTCCCGGGTATCATTGTATTGACCCGTATCCTTTTCCAAAGCTTGAAAAATACGGCCCCTACAAAAAGGGTATCCTAGTTGATCAATAAACCCACCTGCCGCCCCAGCATATTCGAAATGATCTTTTTGCATTAAATCCAGAATCTTTGGTTGTACTATGGCAGCATCTGGGATCTCATTGAACACCTTCTTGATGGGCTCCAACCAATTTTGGGTTACTTCCACATCTGAATTCAACAAACAGAAGATATCGGCATCAACATGTGCCAGGGCATCGTTATAGCCTTTTGCAAACCCCCCGTTTACACTATTTGTGATAACATTTATATGTGGATAGTTTTGCTCTAAAAAAGCTATGGAACCATCAGATGAGGCATTATCCGCTACATATATGTCGGCACCTTTGGAGAATTTGGTGACCGATGGCAAATAGTTTTCCAATAGTGTTTCTCCGTTCCAGTTAAGTATGACAATTGCTATTTTCAAAACGGTAGCAAATTAACGGCTAAAATCAGGAATATGCCTTAAAAAAGTATATTTTTCTTCTTTGAGGTCCATTTGGCAATAAAAGTGTTCCAGTCCATTGGTAACCATTAAATACCTAGCGTTTAATTGCATATTGTAACGAGCTATTTGGTCAAAGGTCTCTTGGGAAATTTTAATATGGGGAGATTTACATTCCACCAAGATTTCAATGGTGCCGTCCGCGTTGAATACCACAATATCATATCTCTTTTTAAGTGTGTTTATTTTTAATTGTTTTTCAACATTGATTAAGCTGGCGGGGTACTTCTTATCCCGTATCAAATAATGAATTACATGCTGCCTAACCCATTCTTCGGCTTGTAATACCACAAATTTTTTACGGATTACATCGAAAATATGGGCTTTATTTTCGCTACTTTTGATTCGAAAGTCATATGCTGAAAAATTCAGGTTTTGCATAACACAAATTTGATGATTTTTTTTGGATGGATGAAGTAAAACGAATTGTAACCGATATTCGAAACGGTACTATAAGCCCTGTGTATTTTTTAATGGGCGATGAGGCCTATTATATTGATAAAATCGCGGACTTCATAGAAAATAACGTTCTTACCGAGGCGGAAAGAGGTTTTAACCAAATGGTACTCTATGGAAGGGATGTTTCCGTGGAAGACATTGTCGGTAATGCCAAGCGTTATCCCATGATGTCCGAACGCCAAGTGGTCATCGTTAAGGAAGCACAACACTTGTCCAGAACCATAGATGGTCTCAGCAGCTATGTGGAACAACCGCAGATGTCCACGGTTTTGGTCATCTGCTATAAATATGGCAAACTGGACAAGCGTAAAAAACTGTACAAATCCGTTCAGAAAAACGGTATTCTTTTTGAAAGCAAAAAACTTTATGAAAATCAGGTTTCCGAATGGATACGCAAGGTTTTACTGGGCAAAGGTTATCGTATTGCTCCCAAAGCGGCTATTTTATTGGTAGAATTTTTGGGTACCGATCTTAGCAAAATAAACAATGAATTGGAAAAATTACTCTTGGTACTTCCAAAAGAAACTGAAATCACCGCAGCGGATATAGAGGAGAATATAGGTATAAGTAAGGATTACAATAATTTTGAACTAAAGAAAGCCATTGGTGAGCGCAATATCATAAAGGCCACCCGAATCATAAATTATTTTGCACAAAACCCAAAGGATAATCCTTTAGTGGTCACCATAACACTTTTACACACTTTTTTCTCCCAATTATTAAATTATCATGGACTTCAGGATCATTCGCCTAGAAATGTTGCCAGCGTGCTAGGGGTAAACCCGTATTTTGTTGGCGAATATCAGACAGCAGCTAGAAATTATCCTATGAAAAAAGTGAGCCACATCATTTCGCATCTTAGGGAACTAGATCTTAAGGGCAAAGGGGTAGGGGCCCAGAATATATCGCATGCGGACCTCTTGAAAGAACTATTGGTCAAAATAATATAGTTCACTTCCTGTCCATGCTGTATTTGCCCGGACCTAAAAGTACAACGCCTATAAAAGCGACGGCATACAACACGGCCAGCTCTTTTTTACCAAAAGGATCGGCACTATGAACTACAAATGCGGCGACCAACATTGTAATTACAATAGGTACCGCGGCCCATTTGGTTTTGAAACCTATAATAACCAATAAAGGACATACAAATTCACCGATTACCGTTAGAAAGAGTGAAGGAGCTGCACCGATGCCCAAAGGGTCGGGGAATTCAAAATCACCGTTTAATAATTTTTGGAGTTTGGGGATACCATGGGCAAGCATCATTGCTGAGGGAACTATTCGTAATAGAGCCAAACCAATATCGGTTTTTAAGCTGTTTTTCATTGAATAAGAAGATTTGAATTGCTTAAAAGTATGTCTTTTTATGTTAAAAAAAATCTAAACTTTCAAGAATTGATCGAATCCGACCCATTATCTTTTCGAACTATTGCCTCCAAGGGACACTCGGCACCATCCTATTATAGAACTTTATAGGGATTATTTGTCCTGTTCAATATAAAATTTTTCCTTTCTATCCTTGACAAGTAAAGGCATCAGCTTCCTTTATAAAGTATTTTTATGATCCAAATTCTTTTTCTATTTCCAAGATACAGGCATCATCCATTTCTTGGGGGGCCGATTGGTTTACTTGCCAATGATCATCTAAAAGTGAGGAGTAACAGATCTTAATTCGTAAAGAATTTATGCGCTTCTCCAGTATCCGGGTCTCATCTGTCCATTCCAAAAAAATCAGGTTTACTTCTTCGTCCGGTGTCACCATTTCGTCCCTTATGTTGCCTTCTGTACTGATAATACTGTAATCTATTTTCTTTGATTCCGGCGCCAAGACCTGTAAAATATCAAACCAATCCTTGAAATAAACGCTGTCATTATAAATTTGATATGAATTTATTTTTGCCAATCCATTACCACTATTTTTTAAGGTTATGCCAAACCCTTTGGAATTGTATACTTTCCCAATAGTCAAATAAGGGTACATGGATGCTTTTTGCTGAACTCTCATAATGCGCACCTCTTGCACCAACACGATCAGTGTACAAATACTTATAAATAATGCGGTGCTGGCTATGATTATATTAATATTTACCTTCTTAATAAATTCAATGCTTTTAGATAGTAGCTTTTTCATTTTTACTTGTTTTTTTTCTCGATTATCTCAAAAACTTTTTGCATTTCGGTATCAACGCCATTCACAAGATCGGGAATGTTCTTTTTTACTAAAATGTCCGGGCGTACCCCGCCATCATAGGTTTCATCGGTTTCCTTAAGAATCTGGATGCCGAAGACCGGAATATCTACCTCTATCCTTGAATTAGGTAATCGCAAAAAGAACATGTAGCCGCCATTTAACCCTTTTTGGTTACCCCCGGTTTCTTGGCCCACCAAAGTGGCAAGTTTATATTTTTTGGCATAAGTGGCCATGATATGCGTAGCGGAACTATTTTCTGCATTCACCAACAAATACACGCTTCCGTCAAAATTATTTTTTTCTGGCTTAAAGGTTTGGCCTGTTGCAGCGTAAGCATTTTTTAGTTTATACCTGCCATTACCTATATATTTTAACTTTTTGCCCCAATCATAAGGTTTTTTATCCCACGTGCTTATATATGATTTAAGTGCTTCGGGGATTTTTCTATAACGTGTGGTATTTGCCGGAATTTCAATGGTTATAGGGTCACTGATTATCCTTTCCATAATGTACTCGGCTACCACGGTATCCCCACCCTCGTTTCCTCTAATGTCTATGACCAGGTTTTCGATTTTTTCCGATCTAATGGTTTCAAAAGCATTATTTATAAAACTTTTCCAATCAAAATCTGTACTGAATACTGCAAAAGATTCCATTTTTAGATATGCCGTTTTGTTTTTCAACAGCTTAAAATCCCATCCATTTTCAAAGGAATTGCCATAATCGGTGTATTTTTTCATGAACAGGGCATTTCTTCGGGTTTTGGAAATTGCTTTAACGGTGGTTATCAAGGTATCTCCGGTTAAGTGATTTTTTAGTTTTAATCGAAAAGAGTCTTTTCTTCCAAATTCCAACGGATAAAAAATATCGAATAATTCAAACTTTGATGAACCACTTAGTGTAAGACGCTGTAAGCGTTTTTCATAGTTGTTTCCATCAGATGTAATGTACGTGGCTAAACGTGTCATGACTTCCTGGGCCGGAACGGAATCAATGGAAAGAATTTCATGGCCATATTGTAACTGCTCATTTTCCGTAGCATTCTTATCCACAAAAATTTGCTTTCCAATACGTTTAAAGCTAAAAGGAAGTTTGTCCGCTTGAAAAAAGATGGCCTTTTTAATATCTGGCCCTTGGTTCCATGGATTTGTAAACGTATGACTACACTTTATTTTCGTTGTAAATCGGGATAGGGTTTTGTAGGCGTTGGTAAGTGTTGGATTTGCTAGCATTTCTGCTTCTAGTTCTTCAAAATCCCTTTCTAGCAAGAGAGAATCACGATATTTATAAAGATTGGGATGTATATATGTTATTGCTTCTCTGAGTACTTTGACATCTTCTTGGATTTGATACACCGAATAGTTTAATTTTTCAATTTTCCCATCATCATAGCTGCTATATTCATTGAAGATCTGGACTACCGTCTGTGGTTGGGCTTTGAACCAGGTAATACGTTTGTCCGCACCCTGTAATTCCTCATGACCATCTGCGGTATATGTATACCTGAGGTTGCGCTTAGCAGTATTAAATGTGATGGTGGTTTCATATATGCCGTCTCCATCGATATCTGTCATTGGGTATTCCTTGTTCCAATCCAAAGGCGCTATATTTCCTTTTAGACCAACTGTTTTCGGTCTTTGTTCGCTC
>JBCBZE010000012.1:0-24773 GCA_039815505.1 Bacteroidota bacterium
ACGGCAAAAATTACCATTACCACGGTGGATGGTGGCTATACGGATGAAGTTACCGTTAATGTAACTACAACAGGTAAACCAACGGTTGTTCCTCCTAGTATTTCTATTGAAAATGCCACGGCAGCTGAAGGGGAGAATATTGATTTTTCCATACGCTTGGACACTGAAAGTGATGAAACCATTACAGTAGCATTTGACTTTTTAAATGAAACGACGGATAATGAGGATTATAACACAAACATTGAACCCGTAACCTTTGCGCCCGGACAAGTATCACAAATCGTTAGTGTCCCTACACGCGAAGATGACGTGGTCGAAGAAAATGAAACTTTTGTAATATCGATCAGCGAGGTGATCAGTGGGGAAATTTCAGATTTTTCAGATGTCGCCGTGGGAACTATTGTAGACCGAACAAGTCTTAGCTTTTTTGAAATATCCCCGAATCCGGCTAGAACAAATTCATATGTAAATTTAGACGGTATGCAAAGTGGCCTATATGAGATTGCTTTGTTTTCAATGTCCGGAGAACTGGTGCAAAAGGAGAATATTACCGTGGACAGTACGGCATATGAATTGTTGCTGAACAGCCTGTCGAGAGGTCTGTATGTTTTGAGGGTAACCGGAGCTGGCGGTCAATCGTTCGTTGAAAAAATAATAATCCAATAATTTTTATGGGTGTTGGTTTAGATCACCGCTTCCCAAATAAGCCATCATTTTTTTTTCTATGCGATTTTGAATATCGGAAACATCGGCCTTTATAAAAGCTTCGCCCGTAATGTTCTCATATAGCTCAATGTAGCGTTCCGAAATGGAATGGATAAGTGCATCGGTCATTTCCGGTACAGTTTGTCCTTCAAGGCCTTGGAAACCGTTTTCTATGAGCCATTGGCGAACAAATTCCTTGGAAAGTTGTTTTTGGGGCTCCCCCCTATCTTGGCGTTGTTGATATCCTTCCGCGTAGAAATAGCGAGAAGAATCTGGTGTGTGAATCTCGTCGATCAACACGATTTTTCCATCTTTGGTTTTTCCAAACTCATACTTGGTATCCACTAAGATCAGTCCTCTTTCCATGGCAATTTCCGAACCCCTTTTAAAAAGCGCCCTCGTATATTTTTCAAGAACCAGGTAATCTTCCTTGGTAACAATTCCCCGTTTCAATAGTTCTTCCCGGGAAATATCCTCGTCATGATCACCTTTTTCAGCTTTTGTCGCAGGTGTAATTATCGGTTCCGGAAACTTATCGTTTTCCAGCATTCCCTCTGGCATTGCAACCCCGCATATGCTCCTTTTGCCTTTCCTATATTCCCTGGCGGCATGGCCAGAAAGATATCCGCGTATAACCATCTCCACCATGAATGGTTCACAAGCATGACCTACGGCAACATTTGGATCCGGAGTATGTAGCAACCAGTTGGGAACAATATCCTGGGTAGCGGCCATCATCTTAGTGGCTATTTGATTAAGTATCTGTCCCTTGTAAGGGATTCCCTTGGGCATCACAACATCAAAAGCTGAAAGTCTATCCGTAGCTACCATAACCAATACATCGTTATTTAATGTATATACCTCCCTTACCTTTCCTTTATAGACACTTTTTTGTCCCGGGAAATTAAAATTTGTAGTTGTAATCGTATGTGAAGCCATGAGCGGTATTAGTTTTGGTGCTCTATATTTTTGTATGCATCGATCACTTTTTTGACCAATTTATGACGAATTACATCTTTGTCATCCAAGTAGATCATCTCTATGCCCTGTACGTCCTTAAGAATCAGCAATGCCTCCTTAAGCCCGGAGATAACCCTTCTGGGCAAGTCGATTTGACCTGGGTCTCCGGTGATTAAAAACTTCGCATTCTTTCCCATACGTGTCAAAAACATTTTCATCTGTGCATGGGTCGTATTTTGGGCTTCGTCCAATATCACGAACGCGTGATCCAAGGTCCGCCCCCTCATAAAGGCCATAGGAGCAATTTGTATAGTGCCGTTTTCTATGTAATGGACCAGTTTTTCACTTGGAATCATATCGCGGAGCGCATCGTACAGGGGTTGCATATAAGGATCAAGTTTTTCCTTGAGGTCCCCTGGCAAAAAGCCAAGGTTCTCTCCCGCTTCTACGGCCGGTCTGGTCAGAATAATACGCTTTACCTGCTTCTCCTTTAACGCTTTAACGGCCAGCGCCACGCCGGTATATGTCTTTCCCGTACCCGCTGGGCCAATAGCAAAGACCATATCATTTTTTTTCGCCGCATCCACCATCTTTCGTTGGTTTGCCGTCTGTGCTTTTATCAACCGTCCATTGACACCATGTACAAGTACATTGCCACTATTTGCAGAGGATTCGTAGTCTGCCTCCCCATTGCTGGTCAACACACGTTCTATAGCGTTCTCATCCAACTTATTGTACTTGGCAAAATGAGACGTAAGCATATCGAACCGCTTATCGAATTCATCCAAAAGCTCCTCATCGCCATATACTTTGATCTTGCTGCCACGGGCCACGATCTTAAGTTTTGGAAAGTATTTTTTTAAAACATCTATGTTGGCATTTTGTTGACCAAAAAACTCCCTAGGGTTTATTTCGGTAAGTTCTATTATAAGTTCGTTCAAAGAAAATGGGTTTTAAATGTTGTAGGGTAAAGATAAATTTCCGTTCGCTATTTTTTTGTGTAATTTTGTTTAACAAACTTAAGTAAAAATCAGTTTGCCCAAATAAAAACATATCAACAGTGCTGCATGGCAATCATTACCTTAACTACTGATTTTGGATATAAAGATCATTTTGTAGGCGCAATAAAAGGGACTATTTATAAAGAACTATCCGATGCTAGAATTGTTGATATTTCGCATGCCGTAAGTCCGTTCAATATTCAGGAATGTGCCTATATCCTAAAAAACTCTTATAAATCCTTCCCCGAAGGCACCATTCATATCGTTGGTGTAGATTCCGAACCCACGCCCGAAAACCAACACATTGCCGTTTTAGTGGATGGGCACTACTTTCTAAGTGCCAATAACGGGGTAATTTGCTTGATCACCTCTGAGGTCAAACCTGAAAAAATCGTAGAAATCAATATACCTAATCCCATATATGGTTCTTTTCCCGTGTTGGATGTTTTTGTACAAGTGGCCTGTCATATTTCCCGTGGCGGCACGCTGGAAGTGGTGGGAAAACCGTTTACGGCCTTAAAGGAATTAAGAGAGTTCTCACCTAGGGTCACCGATAACGGAAATACCATAATAGGAAGTGTTATTTATATTGATAACTATGGTAATGTAGTTACCAACATCCAAAAAAGCCTCTTCGATGCTTACCGCAACGGACGGAATTTTGAGCTAAATGCACGGAACAAGAAAATAACGGAGATCCATCACAAATACAGTGACATTTTAAATTTTAAATTGGAAAAAAACCAACGGAAAGGGGCCGGTGACCTGTTGGCACTTTTTAATTCCTCGGATTATATTGAGTTGGCCATTTATAAAAGCGATCTAAATACCGTAGGGGGCGCCTCTACCCTATTGGGGTTGGACTATAGGGATACCATAATCATAAATTTTGTGTAAATGTTGGTACGAATCGTAAAATTGACCTTTAAAAAAGAAAATATCGCTAGTTTTGAGCAAATTTTTGAGGAAACCAAACAAACTATTCGAAACTTTGAGGGTTGTTCTTTTTTAGAATTATATCAGGATATGAACGATCCAAAGATTTTCTTTACCTATAGTTATTGGAATTCGGCCAAAGATTTGGAAAAATACAGGCATTCGGATTTCTTTAGACAGGTTTGGGGCAAAACCAAACCGCTATTTGAAAAAAAACCGGAAGCATGGAGTATAAACAAAAAGGAAACTTTAAATTAGGGAAAGATGTTGGCCATATTTAAACGGGAAATACAATCCTTCTTTACCTCACCTATAGGGTATTTGGTCATTGGACTTTTCTTGATCTTGAATGGACTTTTCCTATGGGTATTTAAAGGGCAATTCAATATTTTTGAATATGGCTTCGCCGATATGGGCAACTTCTTTGTTTTGGCCCCATGGGTATTTCTTTTCTTGATACCGGCCATTACGATGAAAAGCTTTTCGGAAGAACGGAAATTGGGTACGTTAGAACTTCTGCTCATTAAGCCCATAGGCATATGGAAAACCGTGATCGGTAAATTTTTAGGCACGGTTTCCCTGGTCCTTATTGCCATTGCTCCCACGCTATTGTATGTATATACCATTTCACAATTGGGAAGTACGATCGGTAACTTGGATACGGGAGTGGTTCTCGGCTCCTATTTTGGATTGTTTTTTATGATCACCACGTATGTCGCCGTCGGATTGTATGCTTCGTCATTATCGGAAAATCAAATTGTTTCATTTATCACGGCGATGGTCATCTGCTTTTTATGCTATTATGGGTTTGAAGGACTCGCTACCCTTTTTGATAATGGTAGCAGCTCACTGTTCATACAAAGTTTGGGAATGAAAGCCCATTTTAACAGTATTTCCAGAGGGGTCCTGGACACAAGGGATTTAGTTTATTTCATGACGCTCACCTTATTTTTTCTGTTGCTGACCGTTCAACAACTCAAAAACCTGAACAGCTGATGCAAAAAATATTTTTACCTATTGCAAAGGCGCTATTGGTCTTGATCGGTATTAATGTATTGGGTAATCTTTTATATACCCGATTCGATGTAACCGAAGACAAAAGATATACGCTCTCACAGGCAGCACAAAATTCGGTCAGGCATTATACTGCACCGGTCATCATAGATGTATTGTTGGATGGACATCTTCCCGCGGAATTCGCAAAACTGAAAGTGGAGACGCAACAATTATTGGAGGAGTTCGCATCGGAAAACGACAATATCAAATTCAATTTCGTAAATCCGTTGGAAGATGAAACGCAAACGGAAGCGACCATAGCACAATTACAAAGCATAGGCCTTACCCCGGCCAACATTACGGTCGAGGATAATGGAAAAGTATCCCAGGAAATCCTGTTTCCCTGGGCTATGGTGAACCATGAAAACAATACCGTAAGGGTACCGCTCTTAAAGAACAAATTGGGAGCCTCTACCGAAGAACGGGTGAACAATTCCGTACAACACTTGGAATACGCATTTGCCGACGCCTTTACCAAACTGGGTATCAAAGAAAAGAAACAAATAGCGGTGATTAAAGGCAACGGGGAGTTGGATGATATCTTCATGGCCGATTACCTCACTACCATCAGGGATTATTATAACATAGGGGCCATTACCTTGGATTCCGTGGCCAACAATCCACAAAAAGTACTGGACCAATTAAAGAACTATGATCTGGCCTTGATCGCAAAACCCACGGAAGCCTTTACAGATCCTGAGAAGTACGTACTGGATCAATACATCGTAAATGGGGGTAAATCAATTTGGCTGATGGATAGGGTGGCCATTGAGTTGGATAGTCTGTACAATACAAGCGGAAGCGCCTTGGCACTTCCCATGGATCTTAATCTCAACGATTTCTTTTTTAAATACGGGGTCCGTATCAACCCGGTATTGGTAAGCGACCTCTATTTTACACAAATCGTCCTTGCCTCGGGAGAGGGCAACAGTTCACAATACAATCCGGTACCTTGGTACTATAATCCTATGGTCTTTTCCAGAAACGACCATCCGATAAACAACAATTTGGAAGCCCTTAGATTTCAATTCGCCAACAGTATGGACACCTTGGCGAACAGCAATAAAAAAACCATTCTATATTGGAGTTCCCCCCTTTCAAAGGTGGATGGAACCCCCAAACAAATTAGTTTGGATATCATAAATAGCCCGCCCAAAAAAGAAAATTATACCAATGGCAATCAACCCTTGGCCGTATTGATCGAAGGAGAGTTTGCCTCTGCATTCGTTAATAGGATAAAACCCCTATCACTTAACGGAACACTGGAAAAAGGACCCACGAATAAAATGCTGGTCGTTGCGGACGGAGATATTATCAAAAATCAAATCCGCAATGGCAGACCTTTGGAATTGGGTTATGATAAATGGACCAATAACTTCTTTGGAAACAAGGAATTTTTGGTAAACAGCATCAATTATCTGCTGGATGACGATGGACTTATAAACATTAGAACAAAAAATGTAGCCATTCCGTTTTTGGACCAGGAAAAGATCGCAACGGAAAAAACCAAATGGCAGTTGATAAATATAGGCCTTCCCGTACTATTGACTTTGGTATTGGGGCTCCTTTTTAATTATTACAGGAAGAAAAAATACAGCGGGTAAGTGTTAATAAGTTTGTTTCCGTAAAAAGGACTTTTAAAATATCTTTGTTTTTATTGAATCACCTTATTTTATAGCCTTTTCGCTATATGCATAAGATAACTACTTTCCTTTTTTGAAGGAAACTCGATTAAAATTATACAACAGATGAAATTTATAGTATCTAGTACGTATTTACTAAAACAATTGCAAATCTTAGGTGGTGTCATCAATAATAGCAATACACTTCCGATTCTTGATAATTTTCTTTTTGATTTAAATAAAAATAAACTTGTTGTATCGGCCTCGGATCTGGAAACCACTATGAGTTCCGTTTTAACCGTGGATTCCGATAACGAAGGTACCATTGCCGTGCCTGCAAGATTATTGTTGGACACCTTAAAAACGTTTCCCGAACAGCCCCTTACTTTTGTTGTAGCGGATAACAATACGGTAGAGATAAGCTCTAATCATGGTAAATATGCCTTGGCCTATGCCGATGGTGCGGAATTTCCCAAAGCCGTGGAATTATCCAACCCCAGTTCTACGACCCTCATGGGCGATATTCTCGCGACCGCCATTAACAAGACCATTTTTGCCGCCGGCAACGATGACTTAAGACCCGTAATGAGCGGTGTCTTTTTTCAGTTCTCTATGGAGAATCTAACCTTTGTGGCCACGGATGCCCACAAATTGGTAAAATACCAACGTGAAGATGTAAAGGCTTCTGAAGTGGCGGAATTTATTATGCCCAAAAAGCCCCTCACCCTGTTAAAGGGAATTTTGGCTGGAAGTGAAACCGATGTTACCATTGAATATAATGAGAGTAATGCCAAGTTCAGTTTTGAGGATACGGAATTGATCTGTAGGTTGATCGATGGGAAATACCCTAACTATGAAGCGGTCATACCCAAGGAAAACCCAAATAAATTGACTATTTCCAGAAATCAGTTATTAAGCTCGGTACGGCGTGTATCCATATTTTCCAATAAGACCACGCATCAAATACGTCTCAAAATTGCCGGGGCCGAATTAAATATTTCCGCCGAGGACATTGATTATAGCAATAAGGCGGAGGAACGATTGACCTGTGCCTATCAAGGCGATGATATGCAAATTGGGTTCAACTCCCGATTTCTTGTGGAAATGTTGGGTAATTTAACCGCTGACGAAGTTTCCTTGGAAATGAGTTTACCCAATAGAGCCGGAATTTTAACCCCTACCGACGGTTTGGATGAAGGCGAACACGTTACCATGTTGGTCATGCCGGTAATGTTGAATAATTAGCGCTGTTTTCCAGAAATTAGACCCGTTGGCCCCATGGCCATTTCAAATAAAAAATCCGTACGATGTACGGATTTTATCATATTATGCTATTGCCCTATTTTAAGCTATAAATCGAATGGTCATAAAATAACTGGGCGATTCCCCGTTACTGCCCCTAACGGCGTTTACTATAGGCAATATAAATCCTATAATAGCCACACCGATCAGCGTAAGGATACCCAATCCAAAGAGCAAAATTGCGGGTATGCTAATAATAATATACAATAGCAGACTTAATTGAAAGTTAATGATAGATTTTCCGTGTTCGTCCATTCCCGCTATCTTATCCCGTGAGGACAACCACAAGATCAAGGGAACGATAAAACCACCGAAACCAATGATATAATATAGCAATTGGCTCAGATGTGTCAGGGCTAATAAAGAATTGTTTGTACGCGTTGTTGATTGATTGATGATTTCCATTTTTTGATTGTTTTTGGGGGTTTATACTTATATGTAGCAAATTCCCATAAAATGTTACAAGCAGAAATGAATTTGTACTTTTGCAGCCATGATACAAACGGATACCATTGTTGCTTTAGCTACCCCTTCCGGTGCGGGTGCCATCGCTGTAATTCGGGTTTCGGGAAAAGACGCCATTTCCTTGGTTACCCCCCTTTTTAAATCCAAATACAATAGCAAGGAACTATCCAAACAAAGAAGCCACACCATACATCTAGGCCATATCATGGACGACCATCGGACCATGGACGAAGTGCTGGTATCCGTTTTTGAGGGACCCCACTCCTACACGGGAGAAAACGTAGTGGAAATTTCTTGTCACGGCTCTCCCTACATACAACAACAAATTATCCAATTGCTCCTTAGGTCGGGTTGCCGTATGGCCAATGCAGGTGAATTTACCCTACGTGCATTCCTCAATGGAAAAATGGATTTGAGTCAGGCAGAGGCCGTTGCCGATCTTATTGCCAGTGATAATGAGGCTAGCCATCAAATCGCCATACAGCAGATGCGGGGCGGATTTAGTAACGAAATCAAAAAATTAAGGGACGAACTATTGAATTTTGCTTCCCTATTGGAATTGGAACTCGATTTTTCAGAGGAAGATGTAGAATTTGCGGATCGTAGTCAATTTAAGGCGTTATTGAACAGGATCCAAAAAGTTTTAAAACGATTGATTGATTCCTTTGCCGTTGGCAATGTCATTAAAAACGGAATTCCCGTAGCCATCGTCGGAGAACCCAACGTAGGTAAATCCACGCTGTTGAACGCTTTATTGAACGAGGAACGCGCCATTGTATCCGATATTGCGGGCACCACAAGGGATACCATAGAAGATGAAATTACCATTGAGGGTATCGGTTTCAGGTTTATAGATACGGCGGGGATACGTGAAACCCAAGATAAGGTAGAGACCATTGGAATTCAAAAAACCTTTGCAAAGATAGGCGAGGCCCAAGTGGTCCTGTTTCTTGTGGATAGTTCACGATTTGCGACCAACGGGCTTAACATTAAAGAAGTTCAATTAGAGTTAAAAAAAATACAGAATACATATCCCCAAAAGCCTGTACTTGCGATCATCAACAAAGCGGATACACTTAAAGAAGCGGAACGATCAACGATTAAAAAACAACTACCGAATGCCCTCATCCTATCCGCCAAGACCGGTAAAGGCATAGGTGGCCTTAAACAGCGATTGCTACAGTTCATACATACAGGTGCCTTACGGAACAATGAAACCATTGTTACCAATACGCGCCACTATGATTCATTGTTAAGGGCGTTGGAGGAAGTACAAAAAGTGCAGCAAGCTATGGATGAAGGAGTCTCCGGTGACCTTCTGGCCATTGATATACGACAGGCTTTGTATTACTTTGGGGAAATCACCGGGGAAATTACCTCGGATGATCTGTTGGGAAATATTTTTGCGAATTTTTGTATCGGTAAATAAAACCCTTAAAACCATTTCCCAATAACTAACCGGGCCTATATGTGCTTTCTAAGGCGTTCCAATCCAAATATTTGACCGATTCAAAATTTCCATTAACCGAAACAGCGCCCAGATAGCCAGGATAGGGCTTAAAGGAAAGTAGGTTCTATGAAGAAAAGAAATGAAGGCAAAGGTGAAAGAGTTACTATCACAGGCACGTCTGAGGGGCTTACCCTTAATGTTTCCATCAACTTGGAAAAATGTAGGATACTGCAAGAATAGAAAATACATAAGCATGGGCACAAAAAGCACCTTAAGGGTGCTTTTTATTGTCGTACAATTTTTCTTTTAGTTAGGTTAGCTCACTACTGACCTATTGAATGAAGAAACCTAGAGTCTTAAAAATCCATCCGAAATTTAGATTTCGTACTTGGGATACCATTACAGTACCTGAAATTAGGCTTGAAGGGAAATGGCTTGAAAAGTTAGGTTTCAAGAAAGGGCATAAAATTCAAATTCAGGAAAGCAAAAAAAATTAGTCATCACTCTAATAGACGAAACTGATGAGGAAAATAACCAATAATTCAAGCAAGCTAAAATCAATTTTTCATGCTTCCACTTAATCTGAAAGCTTAGATTAACAAACTAATCTCAAGTTAGTCGTTTTTAACTCTAAGAATGTTTTGATATGATTGATTATCATCATTAAATCTGTGCAGTAAACCGATGGATTATCAAAACCATTCTCCTTACTATATCTTTGTAATACATTACCCCCTCCACAAACTGCAAACAAGTTACAAGATAAGCACTTCTCACAGGCCATAGATGCCTTTTCTCTATATGCTATTGCTAAAGTAGTTTTTTCTGCATAATGGATTGGGTAATCTGACACTCCATAGTTTAAATGGCCAGCTCCTTCATAAGAAGTCTTTAGCCCATCATAGATATGGTATGTGCCATCGGTTTCTATCATTAATACACCTTTGGAGTAAGCTCCCAATAAATCAGTGCCTTCTTCCACTCCAAGCAATAATTGGATAATAGTCGAAAAAAGCCTTATATGAACGGTCTCATTTCTTTCTGACCAAAGGTCAAAAACCTCAATTAGCCATTGTCCTATGCTTTCTTGTCCTTTATTTCTGTTGTCCTTTGTATCATGGTTCAAATCAGGAAATAACAAATCACTTCTCGGGATTCTATAACTCTCTAACGTATCCAACATTTCCTTTGGGTCAATCTGAGGATTAATAACTTGAAGTACACTTCCAAGAAGATTCGGCACCTTCAATCTTAATTTTTCAATATTTGAAATAATACTGTCATATGTTCCCATACCGTCATGGGTAACTCTCGTTTTATCATGGATAGCCTTTATACCATCCATGCTAACACCTATTTTAACATTATATTTATGGAGTAAGTTGATTCGTTTTTCGTCGATTATAGTCCCATTAGTTTGAATACTAAATACCACATTATCTTTTCCAATAGTCTCAGTAATTATTTGTAAAAAAAAATCTAAATCAGGATACAGTAATGGTTCTCCCCCATGTAAGCATATCATTATTTTTTCTCTCGGGTTTCTTTCCAAGTGTTCCTTTAATCTCAAGCTAAAATGAATAACTGTTTCTCTTGAGATAAATTTTGGTTGTTTTCTCCATAATTGATCTTCTTTAAAGTACATATAGCAGTAACTGCAAGCTAAGTTACATCTACTAGCAACTTTGACCACAAAAATATTTGTACTGTTTTTATACAATGTATTTTTATTATTAACTTCAAATATTCCCATTAAACCAATTACACCTTAATCTCCTCTACTCCATGAAGAAAATGAAGAATATGCTACATGGTCTTCTTTAGCATTTTTGACATCTTCAACAAGTTTTTTTATATGAGGGTTATTTATTTTTTCTGTTTTTGATTTAGTTATCTTTTTAGTTAATTTTTGTTTTTTCATTTAGTTAATTTATTATGCTTTAATTTTTAATTGAAATGGTCTTAAGAAAAGGGATAGATTTTTCATGAATATCCCCCATAATATCTGAAATTCTTACATGTAAATCTAAACGTGTGAATTTTTTTATAACTTTTTCCGAAAGAGCCATCATTAATATCCCCTCCTCTTTGTTTTTAATAGTTTGTAGGGGTGCGCCTGGAGTAACAAGTCTTACGTGAAAGTCTATTTCATTTTTAAAATTCAAATATTCTAAGACACCAATAAATTCTGATCTGCTAATTCTGAATTCCTTTTCAGAAATTTTGTCTGAATACCATTCCAATGTATAAGTTACTTGGTCAATAACCCCTATTCCCGGTCCAACATTCAATAATGTAGCAGACCAAGCATTTTTATTTAAATTTTTCACTTTCTCATAACTGGTTAGCCATGATAGATTAGGTCTCATTGTCCAAGCAAACTGCTCTCTTACAATTATCAGAGTAATAAAAACCCCACAAAGTGATGCTGTTGAAGTAATACCTAATAAAGAAAATTTCCATCCATTAAAGTCATCTGATAAATTGACCAATATAATTTCCCATACCAACAATAATAAGAGCACTGCTAAAATTATGCGGGGTAATAAAGAAAACTTTTTATTTCTTCTTACTAATTTCTGGGTGTATTCTTTAAAAATATCCTCTGACATTAAACCAAATCTAGTTCTTAACAAGCAGTATCCCATATCTAAGAGTACTGACACTTTTCTTAATTTAAAAACTCTTAAGTTAATATTAACAAAATAAATACTACTATTTTTTATTTGAAATTACCATTAATCGGAAAAATCTTTCACATTATCTATATCATGAGCTCAATTATAGCTTTGTTATTACCTTGACAATCAAATCTCATTCCCTCTATTATAGCAATTAACTACTTCGGTGTTAAAGTAAGTAACATCGATTAAATCGTTATTTTATGAAAACTCATTTTGTTTTTTGTAAAACGTGTGGAGAAAAAGTTCCTGTTGAAAAAGAGGTGCTGCCAGGTGCCAGAATTGTTTTTTATTCAAAAGTGGGAAAAATCAAATTTGATACAGATACTTCTTCCATATCAGACTCCGAAAAATTCACATATGACACAGAAAAAAGTGTTGGGAATGTATTGTCTTTTATACATAAAAAAAGTCGTTCATCGGAGATAGAAAATGAATTAGCTAATGTCATTTTTGAACTACCCTCTTCATTTACAAAAGAGTATGAAAAAATTGGAATCTATCTAACTTGTGAGGATAACCACGAACATAAATACTATGTGTATATGTAGATATGAATACTCCAACTCCTAAACAAAAACCGACCCCAAAGGTCAAAGATCAATTTTGGTTTGATATGTCAGCCAAAATAATCAATGAATCTATTTCGACCCTAGATAAAGGGTTGGCTAAGCTTGATGCATATATAACTGCCTTATGGGTAATTTATACAACTGCATCGATCTTCTCCATCAAATACTTGAAACTTTTAGAAAACGATTTCTATTGGTTTATTCTCATTCCGCATTTATTGCTCTTATTAGGAAGATGCTTTGTCGTATTATCTCAAATGCCGATTAGAATGGATTTGGTAGTGAATGCCCCCGTCTTAATAAAAAAAAGCTATGTAAGAGTATTTGAAAGAAAACGCATCTCGTTATTGATTGGAAGCATTTTTGCGCTTTTAGGAACAATTGCAGTAATAATAACTCTTACCTATTCATTTCAAAAGAATAATCAATTGAAGAATTTAGAGTATGGGAAAGCAAATAGAGTTAGTCCTGATCTAATCGTAAATCACCTAAAATCGAGTGATAATTTAATTTTCACAGCCGAAATTACACCAAAAACAAAGAGCGAAATAACAATTTCAGCCGTCAATAAAAATAATGACACTACACATAAGGATACATTAAACCGTATTAGCACCCAAAATGGGACTATTCATGGGGAATTTAAATTACCTGAAAAGGATTATCAGCAAATTAAAATCAATATTAAATGGATTGATATTAATCAAAATAATATTGAAAAAAGTTTATCAAGATTAATAGAAAACAAGGAACATAAGTTGCCATAAAAATGACTTCAAAAAAACACAACTATTCAAAAGTTAATTGGGATGAAATGAACAATAGTGGTCATTTTCAAGTAACTTCAAACAAAGGAAAATCCGCAAAGGGGGTTATCAAGAAATCGAGTGACGGGAAATTAATTGCCCTCATCGAAAATACCAACTATTCAGATTCTTATGCCAATAAAAAAGTGAAGAGTACCCTAAATACAATTTTTAAAGATTTCACAGAAGATGTATATATACAACAAGCAATAGACTGTCTGCCAAATTACATATACACTGATTCATCCGAGGCCAATGGACTATCCCCAAATGACCCTCACACAATTACTGGGAATTATAGACATTATTGTGTAAGTGGTGCTTATGATTGTGGTGGAAGCACCTATCAAGGTCCCGTATCCGTAGTCTATAAAGGCTCAGTAATAGGAGTTTGTGTTGGAATAGCCGTTGAATATGCCAAATTCAAAGTCAATTAATTATGAGATTCAATAGTATACTTTTCACCGTTCTAGCTTGTATGATTTATTCATGTAAAACTGCAAGTCCTAGACTTACAAATTCACATGCTGGAATATATAAAGTGGAAAAAATACCTGATGGTGATTTTCTTACTATCCAAGCGGCTATAGTACCCATTATTCCGCCTAAAACGGAATCAAAAAAAGCCAAAACTTTTTTTGATCTAAGAGATTCTATCCCTCAAACTTTTTTAAAGGTTTTAGGGGGTAATGTTAGTACAGGAGCAGATTTTATAAAATATATAAAAGAGCCGCTTAGTAATGAACCTGAAAAAACTCCTGCGAAACTAAAAACAGATTTCGCTACTCAAAAAGTACAATTTGTACTAGGTAATGTTAAAAACTATCAGGTACTAGCATCAAAGGAAAATCCTGAATTTCTTCATCCAAACACCCGTTTGGCATCTTTAAACACCAAACTTGACTTTTCAAATACCGACTTTCAAATTGTATCTATTGATAAATTAGAAAGTGAATTTGAAACAATTGATTTAGGTTCTATCTCTAGAACGCAAGATGCTAATTTCTCAAGTAAATTGACTGGTCAATATGGTTTGACAAATACTAGCAGCAGCAAAAATTCGGACAACACCTCAAACTCTTCTGGAAGTATTGAGAATACAGTAATAGATAATGTATATGATGCTAATGGAAATTTACTAGAAGGAGTTACGGTTAATTTAAGCAACAATGATTCAACTGGTACTGGTAATGAAAGTAATAAAAGTAGTAACGTGGGATTAGGAGTGAACGGTGAAGTTGGTTATAATAATAAAGAAACAATTGCAGAAGCTTTACAAGTAAAACTTAAACGTTTAAAAACCGGTTTTGTATTTAATAAAGAGAACATTACTATATCGCAACATGGATCTAATTTATTAGATATATCAGACAATGTCATTGTAACGGCATCTATTTTCCCAAAAACTGGTGTCAGAACAGATAAAGTAATGAATTTTACAAATCTCTTTAAAGACTACCAACCCCAGAATGCCAGTGAAATAAAATTAAACAGAAGATCTATTAAATACATGAATTGTCAATCAAGAAGTGTAGACGTCTGTTTAAGTGCGAAAGGTGTTTTGAGAACCGTAGAAAACAAAATGAGAGGAGATAATACTCTTGAATTTGACGATAAAGTAATTTATTACCCTTTTAATTTAGCTACAACTAGTAGTAATACTACTATTAACAATTGGGGAAATTGTACTACCATATATAAATTGGAATATAAAGACCCTAGTGGTGTATTCTATGATTTAAATGCGGGTGTTGGTTCTACTTACGAAGTTCATTTCGTTGAAACTGAAAGAGAATTATTTAGGAGTTGGTTATTCTTGCAATTAAGAAATCCTACACTTAATAAATTAAAACATCCATCTTTGGAAATTTATCTTAAAGAGCGCGTTGCATCACCAGATATGCCACAAAAAAGAATACAAATTGTTGGACCAAACATTGACAATAATGACATTCAAAAAATAAAGAGTTTGGACATACAATTTAAATCGCTACAAAAAGATGATTGTGATTGTGATAAATAATGTGCTTATGAGCTTACTTTTGGCCAATCTGATTTTTACCTGTACCTCCCCTATCTTATTTTTAGACACTTTACAACGTGGCCCAAACTTTGCCTGATTTATTCCTTTTCTGTAATTGAAAGTAGAGAATCTATTTTTTAAAACAATAACTTTTTAATACAAAAAATACTACTGTATTTATATTGTAGTAATGTATTTAATCAGAAATATCTTTCATTTTATCGATTCTGATTTGTAATTATAGCTTGGTTACATAAATTAGAAACATCCCCCCCCTTGAATTTTATTGCTAACCATAATTCCTTACGAAATGAAGAACTTATTATTTTTTTTTGGGGGCGCTGTTTTAATATGTTTTTCTGTTAATGCCCAAAGTGAAAAAGTTTCAGATACTTTAGATTGCGAAGAATACAAGAGTTTTGAAAACGGCTTTATAAATCGAAACATCGATCCCAGGCAATATGTATCTGTTTATCAAATAAAAAATAGAGAAAAGAAAAAAATATGGCATTACAACAAATGTCAAAACAGAACGAATCAATTAATTCAAATAATTGATGCTTCGGGAAAAATTCAAATTGAGTTTGATAAAGAAGGTATTGCAAGAAATGAGAACTTTAAAGGAAATATTACCATTGAGGGAAAAATCGTAAGTAAAGAAGGTGGTGAAGATCCTGTTGAAGTTTTCCCATATTCCCGCATCGGTCAGGAGAAAACTAAAATTGGAATAACAAATCGTCCCCCTCATGAAATAGCAACCGTTTTTGTAAATCTTATACTAGAATGCTTAAGAACCAAAGATGATGTTGCCAAAGTACCCATAGGAGATTTAGATAATAATCGATTATTAAAAAACTTAAGCAGGTATATTGAAACCGTATCTCAATATGAAGATGAAGAAAGAATTTTTTACTATGACTCTTATGAAGAAGCAGTTGATGATCCATATTTTTTGTACAAAAGCTTCAAAGGTATAATCGGTGAATTTTTAAACAGAAAAATAGTTAGAGAAGATGAATTTCCGAGAGAGCTTAACTCAGTGATCAATATCAAGGAAGAAGATGAGATATTTAAAGAAGATTTTGTAAGAGGCCTAAAAAAATTCCAGGAAATAGTAGTAGGAAGAAATAAAGCAAAAAGGGATATAGCGAAAACTACTTTTAAAAATCAGATTAAAGAATTTAATAAAAGTCTTAAAATAATAATTGACTATATAGATTACTTCAAATCTTCAGGCGAACAAGCAGAAGATGCTTTTTTATCAACCATTCAATTAGATCACATTGCATTAGATCAAATTGAAATTAATCTAAAGTCTATTTATGAACAACTCATCATTTACCTCGAAACTGACCAGAGTGTAAATTCAACTGAAATATCTACAATCGAATCTTCAATAGAATCTAGACATGGAGAAGCTGTTAGAGAAATAACTAGGCTGACACAACTTAAGGGAACGGATATTGAAAAGTTACAAACTTACTATGACAAACAAATAAAAAGCTCCCTAAAAACCTTAGCCGAAAGGAATGAGGAGGAAACAAATAAAAAATCATTGATAAAAGAATTAGCTCTAAAAGCAAGCGAAATTATTTATCGAGATTTGAATTATGCTACGATAAACTTGAAAAAAGAACGAGCTCAAGAAGGAGATTATCTTTATATGTATTTAGTTTTAGAAGAGAGCAAGAGAAGAAACAATGATAAAAGTACAGAAACCATTCAAAAAGTATTACCCATTGGAAGCTATGAAATAAGAAATACAAAATGGGAAGTCAAAATTTCGGACTCATTTCTATTGGTAAATAGGATTAATGAACCATCCCAAAGTGACGATAATAGTATTTCTCCTAGTAATTTCAAAGGTGCTCCGGGTGCTTCCCTATTGCTCACTTATCGAAGAGATGGGGGAATAAGAAATAAACTTGTCAATTCCCTTGAACCTTCGTTCGGAATTAATGTCTCTTATGTTGATTTTAGCACAGAAGACGATGTAGAAGTCGGCGCTGGTTTGGTTTTAGGACTCTTCAATAATAAACTATTTTTCACTGGAGGAGTAAATCTAAACAGGACAGGAAGAGATGAAACCAGGCCTATTTATTGGGGTATTGGTTTTAGCTTTACTAATCTCGCCAGTAAAATAGCGAAAGATAAGTAATGGACCCAATCCTTAATTTGCACCTCCCCTAGCCTATTTTTATACACCTTGCAACGTTGGTAAACCTTTGTCAGATTTATTCCTTTTCTGTCATAGAAAGTAAACATATAAGATTTATAATAAAAGACAATATTATTTATGAAGCCTTATTGTATAACATCATCAGTTTCTCAAAATCAATTGATGGATAATTTAACTTCACATGTTCTTTGAAGTCTAGCAATGACCCGTTATAGGTTTTCACAAAATCTATGAGTCTTTCTTTTGGTTTTTTGTATTCCTTATGGATGTTTTTGATTATTGCCCTCTTACTACCGTCCTTTAATTCTGTTATAAAGTTACCGTTAGAGCTAAGTTTAATTTTACCACTTAAAATGTCTCTTGATATATAATTACTTGATACAAACCAGTTATATCGACTCTGATAAATGCGTTCACCACTTGTTAAAAATTTTGGAACTAATATTATATGCTTACCGTTATAATATGGCAACCCAACCTCTTTTTTGACCCACTTTTTAATTGTGTGGTCGTAATAGTCAATTTTAACTCTTCCTGTGGATATAGAATACTTCTCGCATTGATTAAAGGTGAAATCGGCCAATATATCACGACATACATTAGCAAGGGTATCTGACATAAGATCTTGTCCTATTCCTTTTACTAAAAGCAAAACATTATGAGCTTCGTTGGTTATTGACACCCCAGCTTTTGCAAATTTATTTGCCGAGAGTGAATCATAAACATCTTCGGCCTTGTTATCACCTATACCTTTGCCTTTATTCTCTCCAGAATACCCGAGATGATATTCATTTGCTTCATGTAAATGTGATAAAAAAGCTAGTCCCATTTTTCGTTCATTGGTAACAATATAGTTACGATTAAGAGTTTCTAAAAAGCCTTTACTTCGTATATACATTCTTTTTGCCAACATATTATCCAAGTTGTTGGCTATATGATATGGGTCAATAAATGCTTCTAAATCACTCTCTAAAAGAATATTTAGATGTTCTGTATGCAAATCGGAAATACCGAAATAATCATTAAAAGTCTTATTTTTCATTACTTCTATTATTTTGAAAATTTATATACTAATCCCAAAGCGATTAACGAAATCGCTATATTAACTTGAGCACTACTCTCTTTACCTTTCTGTACCCAGTTTGCAAAATGCTCACAGTTAAAAACAGGCAAGCTGTATTTATCACCAAGTCTTGAATATGCTCTTTTTAAGGCTTGTTTTCTTTGTGGTAAAGAACCATTGAAACGTCTTATACGCACTGGTTCGTAATCTTTCAATAAATCCAGCAATTCCATGGTCGATAGCCATTTGACATTGCCTTTTAAGTTTCCAATAAATAGATTATTACCCGCGTATACTATGTAGTGGTAAAAAATTCTACCAACCCCACTTTTTTTCTTAGCTACAATCACATCCGCAGGGCAGAGTCGGTTTTGGGTTACTAGTTTTTTTATAATGTTCTTCATTTTTTTAAAATCAAAAATGTTCGTCTAAAGAAACAAACGTCCTAACAAAGACACAAAATAATCTTTGTACCGCCAAAGAAACATTCGTATTTTTGCTAAAACATTATCAACAAACTATTAACAATTCAAAAATGAGCACCTCCTTAGACACCGAAAAATTTTCTAGAATGATTAAATCCAAGAGGGGGAAAATTGGACTAAGAAATTTAGCAAATGATATTGGTATTAGTGCATCGACCCTTTCCAGAGTAGAGCAGGGAAACCTGCCAGACATAGACACTTACTTGAAGCTTTGCAACTGGCTTGAGGTATCTTCTGACTATTTCCTTATGAATAGAGAACTTTCAGATACAGACTCGCATAAGGGTGTTATAGCACATTTAAGAGCAGACAAAACTCTCCCCCCCACAACATCGGAAGCATTAATTCAAATGATTAACCTTGCTTATGAGTCTGCAAAAAAAGAAGCCTAAATTTAAAAGAGGGTTCAAAAAATGGTCTGATGAAAAAAGTAAAGAAATAAGATCTTTACTTGGTCAAAGTGCAATCTCACCTTTGTGTGCATTTGACGTGTGTAAATATTACAAAATACCTCTCCTCACTCCGAAGGATATAAAAGGCTTGGATTCCATATACTTACAAAATCTTTTAAATGAAGGTAGTCAAGTATGGTCCGCAGCAACAGTACCCTTGGAAAAAAATAAGTATCTAATAATTCATAATCCAACCCATTCAGATTTTAGGCAGCAAAGCAATTTAATGCATGAGCTATCTCATATAATGTGTGGTCACAAGGTTGACATCAACAAAACTAATATAGGACTATCTGGTTTTCTAAGGAATTTTAATCCAGATCAAGAAAATGAAGCAGAATGGTTAGGCTCATGTTTACAATTACCTAGGACTGCTCTGCTTTGGGCACTCAAAAAAGGAATGTCTGAAAATGAAATAGCTAGTTATTTTAGGGCAAGTTTAGAAATGACTAAGTATCGTATTAACATTACTGGAGTAAAATCGCAACTCAGATACCGCAAACAATATTATTAAAATAAAGAGATATTTTTATCCATTGATTTTCAATAAAATAAATCAATAATCAAAAAATAATAGCAACCTGAATTATGGTCGATATAAAAAGAGGGCAAACCGATAAAAACGCTAGTAGTGATTTGCTCGCTAACTTTTTCAAAAAGAATACTCAATTTGATGGTAAATTATACATTGGATATCCCATTCTTTATTCAGGTGGGGAGAACATTATTTTAGATGCACTATGGATTTCTCCAAAAAACGGCATCGTTATTTTCGATTTAATAGAAGGCATAAAATTTGATGATCGTGAACATCATAGAGATGCTTTATACAACAAGTTAGAATCAGAACTAAAACAATACGAAGAACTAACAAAGAGAAGAAACCTTTTGGTAGACATCGAGGTACTAACCTATGCCCCAGCAAGCAAACAAGAAGGCTTTTTAAAGTACACTTCGTTTAACGATACTGACTTACTTCATGAAATAAATTCTTTACCTGAATGGGAGAATTCTGATGATAAAATTTATCGCAAAACTCTTTCCGTTATACAGTCGGTCATAAAGATAAAGGCTCAGATTGATAGAAGTTATATTACAAAAGAAAATTCTAGAGGTGCAGTTGTGAAACGTCTAGAAGAAACTATTGCGAATTTAGACAACCAACAGGAAGAAGCGATAATTGAATATCACGATGGCTTACAAAGAATCAGAGGATTGGCTGGTTCTGGAAAAACTATTGTACTCGCAATAAAAGCTGCTTATTTACATGCTACAAACCCAAATTGGGATATAGTAGTAACATTTAATACTAGATCTCTAAAAAATCAATTCAAAGAACTAATAGAATTATTCTGTATTCAAAAGATGGGACGCAAACCCAATAGTGATAAAATTAGAATTATTCAGGCATGGGGAGGTAGCCGAAGTACAGGAGTATATTATGAATTTTGTAAAGATTATGGAATTGAATATTTGGATGTTAGAGCTGCTAAGGCAATTGCTACTCAACAAAAAATTGAACCTTTTGATGCAGTTTGTCGAAAAGCATTAGAATTAGTTGATAAATCAAAGACTGTTCCAACTTATGATGCCATTTTAGTCGATGAAGCTCAAGATTTATCCGAGTCATTTTTAAACCTTTGCTACCTTCAGCTCAGTAAGAAGAAAAGGCTAATTTATGCTTATGACGAATTACAAAAATTAAACCAAGGATCTTCGCTAAGAAATCCAAATAAGATTTTTGGTAGAGATGCAAGTGATATAATTCTCAAAAAGTGTTACCGTAATTCAAGACCTGTTTTAGCAGCTGCTCATGCCTTTGGTTTTGGGATATATCATAATAAAGGATTGGTTCAATTTTTTGACCAACCCGCCTTGTGGGCAGATGTTGGTTATATAGTTAAAGATGGTCAATTAAAGGCTAGCAAAAATGTTACTCTTACCAGAGCGAAAGAAGCAACTCATACTTTTTTAGAACAAGAAATAGATATTGAAGATATTATTCAGTTTAAGACTTTTGATTCAAAACAAGCACAAGCCATTGCAATAGCAGATGATATACAAAGAAACTTAAAAAAAGAAGAGCTCTTACATCGAGATATAATGATAATTAATCCTTTAGCTCTCACTACTAAAAAAGAAGTGGCCATGGTTCGTGCTTTATTAGATTCAAGAGGAATTAGAAGCCATATTGCTGGCGATGTCGATAAAGATGAGTTCTATAGAGACAAATCTGTGGCTTTCACAGGTATTAATAGAGCAAAGGGTAATGAAGTACCTTTCGTTTATATAATGAATGGTCAAGATTGTTATTCACATCCCTTTGTACCAACCCGTGGATTGAGAGAAAGGAGAAACATTTTATTCACCGCCATTACGAGAAGTAAGGCCTGGGTCAGAGTATTTGGAATTGGAGAAAACATGAAACTATTAGAAGAAGAATTTAAGCTAGTAAAGAAGAATAATTTCGAATTAAGCTTTACCTATCCTACGCAAAAGGAAATTGAAAGAATGAATGTCATAAGTCGAGATTTAACTGTGACTGAAGAAATTCAACTAAAATCGGATATTGATTCTCTAAGTAATTTAAGTGATATTATTCAGCGTGTCAAATCAGGTGAAAACCAACTTGAAGATTATCCAGAAGAAATGCAAATTTTATTAAAGGCGCTATTAGATTAATATGGCTATAAGCTCAAAGATAGGTAAGCAAATAAGGCACATTAATCAATCTTTAATAAAGACCAGTTTTCAGGTTGATTATAATTTTGTTTCATCAAGAAATGGCATTATTGTATGGGAAGGGTTTAAAGATATTTCTTCCGCTTTAAAGAATCTACCTTATAATGACATATATAACGAATGTTTAAAAGCAAGAGCATTTAACTTTAAGTTAATCGATGGAGCACTAATACAATTAATGTATAGTTGCAAAAGGGATGATATACTAAGACATAGACTTGCGTTTTATCCAAACCCTGATGTGGAAAGATATCAAGATAACCCTGAAGGATTTGAAGAAGCACATTTTGGGAGAGAACTATTTACAGAAGTGTATGAAAAAAAAGCTCTGATTTTTCCAGTAAGATTTGATTTTGATTCTGATGACAAAAAATATGTAGAACATAATCATAGTTATTCTCACCTAACACTAGGTAATTACGAAAATTGCAGAATTCCTGTGTCTCGTCCAGTAAGTCCTTTTCAGTTCATTGTATTTATCCTCAAAAACTTTTATCATGATAGGTTTAATGATTATTATGATAATAAGTCATTCAATTGTAATTTACAGTTTGAAAGTCTACTAAGTGAGGAAGAAAAATCTCGTATTCATTTATCGTTATAAAATGTTTCACGTCATCCTTCATGAAGTAAATTGTCTCTTATTTGTACCTCAAAACCATAACTTGTTAAAAATCAGATATAGTTAATTTCTGTATCGGTAAATAAAACCCTGAAGAAAACCATTTCCCAATAACTAACCGGGCCTATATGTGCTTTCTAAGGCGTTCCAATCCAAATATTTGACCGATTCAAAATTTCCATTGACCGAAACAGCGCCCAGATAGCCAGGATAGGGCTTAAAGGAAAGTAGGTTCCAATGTAATCTTTCGGACGTATTCCAATCGGTCTTAAGAATTTGGGCATCTTCATCCGTATCCAGCGATACCGTGAAAGCATCAAGTGGAAAAGAAAGTCCGCTTCCTTTTGCCTTTATAAACGCTTCCTTACGTGTCCAACAACGATAAAAGGCTTTGTGCCGTGAGTCCTTTGGCAAACTCATTAGAGCGGTTATTTCATCAGGTGAGAAAAAATTTTTAGCGATTTCGGCAACCCTAACCTCTTTTGTAATCTTTTCGATATCAATTCCTATTGCGTGATCTTTAACAAAGGCAAGTACCAGGATATCCTGGGAATGGGATATATTGAATTGTATATTTTGGGGATGCACATATTCCGGTTTTCCATGTTCGCCATACAAAAAGGTTATTTCCGGCGGTCTAATGTTAAGATAATCACCGAGCAAGGTTTTTAAAACATACCTCGCGGTTCCATACATTTTTCTATCCAAAGGAAATCTATACTTTTTTAATCTATCCAACTCATTTTCAGAGAGTAGTCCCAAATAGGAACCTGAATCCAGGGTTTGGTTGATATCACAATACCATACATGTATTTCCTTTGGCGGCAATTCCATATATTATGGGTATCAGGTTTTTTTGCTATTGGCCTCGAACCCTTGCATAGATTTCTCCAAACTAGCTGCCGTAAATTTGACCGTAGGTTCTTCAAATAATGTAAAATGTTCTCCTTCGGTGTGTATAACACGAATCTTTTCCTTGGCCAACACCTCCCAGGAAGAAACTATTTCCTCCCTTATTCTATCCACCGTATTTTTCCCTATGATCAACGAAATAGGTCCATGATACGCTTCCCATTTGTATTTTTTATATATTTTTAAGTGATTTTTCCGGAGCCTTTCTATCTTTTTCTGGCTCTCGCTTCCCATCACCTCGGAAAAAACGGGTTTTACATGTAATTTTAATCTATTTTTCAACGTAAGGACCATACCGTTGATCGGGTTTTTGCCAAGTCTTTTTATGAATCGGACAAATCGCATTTTAGTATCCAAAAAAGCATAGGCCATAGTATCGACCACTATAAGATGTACTTCCTCTTCCCTTGCCCTAAAAAGATTGGCGATTTCCATGCCAGCGGCGGTACTGAAACAATAGGTCATAATATGATATGGGCCGTTGGGTTGTACCCTTGTGATCTCATTCACAAAATCCACTGCCATTTCCTTAACACTGGCATGTAGCTTTATTTCATTTTCGATCCCGGAAGCCTGCATGACATAAACGGGTCTATCCGCATTAACATAGTTCCTTAAATGATTGTAATAGAAGAAATGGCTTCCTGCCGCATGGACACAGAATAGAGGGGCTTTGTTTCCTTTTGGTTTAATGGGCACCAAATTTTGCCATGGTTTCTTTTCCTCCCGAACATCCAAA
>JBCBZE010000051.1:0-13919 GCA_039815505.1 Bacteroidota bacterium
AAGTATAACACGGTCAAGACCTAAAGCAGCCATATTGCGTGAAAAGGGAAGCAATTCCGAACGGGAAATGGCAAATGCCATGTACCTGGCCGGTTTTGATGTCAAGGATGTGCATATGACGGATTTGATCTCTGGAAGGGAAACCTTGGAGGATATTCAATTTATTGGTGCTGTAGGTGGTTTTTCCAATTCAGATGTTTTGGGAAGCGCCAAAGGTTGGGCTGGTGCCTTTATGTATAATGAGAACGCCAATAACGCCCTCAAGAATTTCTTTGCAAGACCGGATACACTTTCAGTTGGTATTTGTAATGGATGTCAACTATTTTTGGAATTGGACCTTATTAACCCGGAACACTCCAAATTGGCCAAGATGACCTTTAACGACTCCCGTAAACATGAGAGTAGTTTTACATCCGTAAAAATCCAAAAGAACAAATCGGTTATGCTATCGTCCTTGGAGGGCTGTACCCTAGGTGTATGGATTTCCCATGGAGAAGGTAAATTTAGTTTGCCTTTATCCGAAGACAATTATGCTATTGTTGCCAAATACGGCTATCAGGATTATCCTGCCAATCCCAATGGCAGTGATTATAATACGGCCATGCTCTGCGATAAAACGGGCAGACATTTGGTTACGATGCCCCATTTAGAACGCTCAACCTTTCCTTGGAACTGGGCACATTACCCCAAGGACCGTGAAGATCAAGTCTCACCTTGGTTAGAGGCCTTTGAAAATGCCCGGGATTGGATAAACGCACAGCAAATTAATTCGTAACTTGAAAAGCGTATTCTTAAAAAGAACATCATGAAAAATCGGACCAAACAAGTAAACAGAAGGGCATTCCTTCAAAAATCATCTTTGTTGACCCTAGGTGCTTTGGGAACGGGCACATTGTTCGGCTTTCCTACGGCAACAACCCCTTTTCCCATAGTATCAACACAAGCGAGCGATATAAATATTGTGGGGCCCAAGGAAGGATATAGTCCACAAATAGGGACTTTGGTCTCTATGATGACCTGGATGCGGATGGTCATACTAAGTCCGGTTAGGGGCATGGGTGTTAAAGAGTTGGATTATCTTCATGATGAAGATGCAAATACTATTGGTGCTATGCTGATGCATTTAGCAGCTACCGAAAGGTTTTATCAAATCCACACTTTTGAGGGAAAAAATTGGGGAGACTGGCCCGATGCCGATACAAAGCGTTGGAGTATTGCTTCGGGACTTGGGGAAAACGCAAGAAAAGAGATTAAAGGTAATAATCTTGACTATTACTTGGATGCACTTACCGAAGTTAGGGAGCATACACTTGCCGAGTTTGCCAAGAGGGATGACGATTGGCTTATGACCGTGGACCAAGATTGGCCTTGGGGCCCTACGAACAATTACTGCAAATGGTTTCATGTTTGCGAACATGAATCTAACCACAATGGTCAATTCAAATGGATCAAGAGCAGGATTTCGTAACGAAAAACCCATTAGATGACCATCCGTCCCGCCACAAAAAAAGACCTTCCTTTTATAGTCCATATGATAGCCAATGACCCATTGGGAAAATTGCGAGAAGATGATCAAGACCCGTTGCCCAACACCTACTATGATGCCTTTGAACGGATTTCCTCGGATGAAAATCAGGAGTTGATGGTCATGCAAAGTGATGCCGGTGACCTTATTGGCACATTACAACTTAGTTTTATCCAATACCTTACCTATCAAGGTGGTATACGGGCACAAATAGAAGCCGTACGTATACATCAGGACTATAGGGGAAAAGGAATAGGCCTTATATTGTTTGAATGGGCCATTGACAGGGCTAGGGAACGTAAAGCACATGTAGTACAATTGACTACGGACAAAAAAAGACCGGAAGCCCTAAAGTTCTATAAAAAATTGGGGTTTAAAGCTTCACATGAGGGAATGAAGTTACATATTTAGACAGCTTACATAAAAATCATACTTCGATTTTCGAGGCGAGAATAGAATATCTCTAAAATAAACAGGCTGTTTTTAGCAATCCCATTTTATTATACCGTTCCCTTTTCTTATTTTGCAATTACCATTTAGAAACTTAGTATGCAAAACGTAACCCGATTGTTCGATTTCCCCTATTATCAATTGGAGAAATTCAACCTTAATAAATCACTTGTAACCAAATATAATGGGGAGTGGATAGCGACCTCTACACAGGAATATATAGAGAAGGCCAGTGCTATAAGCAGGGCCCTATTACAACTAGGCGTAAAACCCAATGATAAAGTGGCCGTAATTGCCATGACCAATAGAACGGAATGGAATATTATGGACATTGGAATTCTTCAAATAGGAGCTCAGAACGTTCCCATTTATCCCACCATTTCCCAGGAGGACTATGCCTATGTCTTAAATCATTCCGGTGCCAAGTATTGTTTTGTCTCTTGCAATGAGGTGTTTCAAAAAGTGGATGCTATACGAAACGAGGTACCTAATCTAAAGGAAGTGTATTCTTTTGAATCCATTGCAAAATGTAAAAACTGGGAGGAAGTACTGGAACTGGGCGCGGATACGTCGAATCAAGAAGAGGTTGAAAAATTAAAAGAAGCGGTCAAGCCAGAAGACCTGGCTACTTTGATCTACACTTCCGGCACCACCGGAAGACCAAAAGGGGTAATGCTTTCCCATAGCAATTTGGTGAGTAACGCTATCAATAGCTCTAAACGTTTTCCCATAAAGGACGGGGAAACAAGATCGTTGAGCTTTTTACCACTCTGCCATGTTTACGAGCGCATGCTCATCTATCTGTACCAATATCGGGGAGTTACTATTTATTATGCCGAATCCCTGGAAAAAATCAGCGATAATCTTAAAGAGACCGAGCCGCATGTAATGACGGCGGTTCCAAGACTCCTGGAAAAAGTTTATGATAAAATCATTGCAAAAGGAAACGACCTGAACGGGATAAAAAAGAAATTGTTCTTCTGGGCCGTGGATGTAGGTCTAAAATATGAGCCTTATGGGCAAAACGGATGGTGGTATGAGCGTAAGTTGGCCCTGGCCCGTAAACTCATTTTCAGCAAATGGAAGGCCGGCCTGGGGGGAAATCTAGACCTTATTGCTTCTGGTAGTGCTGCCTTACAACCCAGACTTTCCCGAATATTCAACGCTGCGGAGATGGGCGTCATGGAGGGTTATGGCCTTACGGAAACATCACCAGTTATTTCTGTGAACGATATGAGGGATAACGGGTTTAGGATAGGAACCGTAGGAAAACCTATTGAAGATACCAAAGTTAAAATTGCCGATGATGGTGAAATATGTATCCAAGGCCCGCAGGTAATGATGGGATATTACAAAGACCCTGAAAAAACCGCTGAAGTTATTATAGACGGTTATTTCCATACCGGAGATATTGGGGAAGTAGATTCGGATGGTTTCCTTAAGATAACGGACCGTAAAAAGGAAATGTTCAAAACTTCAGGTGGTAAATATGTAGCGCCACAACTGTTGGAAAATCGATTTAAACAGTCGCAATTTATTGAACAGATCATGGTAGTTGGGGAAGGCGAAAAAATGCCGGCGGCATTGATCCAACCCAATTTTGAATTTCTTTTCGAATGGGCGGAAAAGCACAATATAACACTCGGGGAAAATTCGGATATTGTTATAAATGAAAAAGTATTGGCAAAATACCAACAGGAAGTGGATATGGCCAATGAGAATTTCGCAAAGTGGGAAAAGGTGAAGCAGTTTAAACTAACCCCCGATGTTTGGAGTATAGATGATGGACATCTTACCCCAACAATGAAATTGAGGCGTAAAATCGTAAAGGAAAAGTATATTGGCCTGTATAACGCTATTTACGACCATTAGTACTTCCTGATTCTCCCCGATTACAGGCTTTTAGTCATTGAAGAAGCTGGTTAAGTGCTGATAATAAGGTAAATCTTGCGGTATTCCTACATCCAATAGTTTTGAACACCTCCTTTTTTCAATCCCATTGAGAACGTTCTTCTAAGGCTTAAAACACTTCATGACATTATTATTTTTCTTTAAATTTATTATGCATGCATAATAAATTTTTTATATATTTGGTAGCCAATAAAAATATATGAAGAACACCACGATCGATTATGCACTGAGAGCTACTTGGCAAGCGGTGATTAAAATGTATAATGAAGAAGCCAAAACCTTTGATTTAACCATGGCCATTGGTTTTACTTTATTAAGTATAGACCCTAAGACGGGTACACCTTCAACAGCATTGGGACCTAAGATGGGAATGGAAGCCACAAGTCTTTCCAGAATCCTAAAAAGTATCGAAGAAAAAGGTTTTATAGAACGAAAGCCCAATCCAAAGGATGGTAGAGGTGTTCTAATCCATCTGACCAAATTAGGATTGGAAAAAAGGGCAATATCCAAAGATGTGGTGCTACGGTTTAATGATGTGGTAAAAGAACATGTATCCGAAGAAAAATTGAAATGTTTCTTTGAAGTTACCGAGACCATCAATAAATTAATTTTGGAAAAGAGCATATATAGTAAGGACACAACAACTAATTAACATAGCTTAATTGATGAATAGACATATTAAAAAGGTAGCGGTAATAGGATCTGGTATCATGGGAAGCGGTATAGCGTGCCACTTTGCCAATATTGGCGTAGAAGTATTATTGTTAGATATTGTTCCCAGGGAACTTAATGATAAGGAAAAAGCCAAAGGACTGACTTTAGAAGATAAAGTTGTACGGAACAGATTGGTAAACGATTCGTTGACCGCGGCCTTGAAATCCAAACCCTCCCCTATTTACCATCAGAAATTTGCACAACGCATTAGTACGGGAAACTTAGAGGACGATATTGCCAAAGTATCCCAAGTAGATTGGATTATTGAAGTGGTAGTGGAGCGATTGGACATCAAAAAGATAGTGTTTGAAAACCTGGAAAAACATAGAAAACCAGGAACACTGATTACGTCCAACACTTCTGGTATTCCAATAAAATTTATGAGTGAAGGAAGAAGTGATGATTTCCAAAAACATTTTTGTGGAACCCATTTCTTTAATCCAGCGCGTTATCTAAAACTTTTCGAAATCATTCCTGGACCGAAAACAAGTAATGAGGTACTTGATTTCTTAAACGGATATGGAGAACAGTTTTTGGGGAAAACTTCGGTAGTCGCTAAAGATACTCCGGCATTTATAGGAAATAGAATTGGAATTTTCAGTATTCAAAGTTTGTTCCATGCGGTTAAAGGTATGGGATTAACCGTGGAGGAGGTTGATAAGTTAACAGGTCCCGTGATAGGTAGACCCAAGTCAGCTACCTTCAGGACTGTAGATGTTGTTGGTCTGGATACTTTGGTGCATGTTGCCAATGGAATCGCGGAAAATTGCCCGGATGATGAACGGCATGAGCTATTCCAACTTCCGGATTTCATCAATACCATGATGGAAAACAAATGGTTGGGAAGTAAAACGGGACAGGGTTTTTATAAAAAAGTAAAAGGAGATAACGGTAAGAGCGCAATCCACGCATTGGATTTGGACTCCTTGGATTATAGACCTAGCAAGAAAGCAAAATTTGCCACCTTGGAATTAACAAAAACGGTGGATAAAGTAATAGATCGTTTCAAGATATTGGTGGGTGGCAAGGATAAGGCCGGAGAGTTCTACAGAAAAAGTTTTGCTGCATTATTTGCCTATGTATCACATCGAATCCCGGAAATAACAGATGAGCTCTACAAAATAGATGATGCCATGAAAGCTGGTTTTGGTTGGGAACACGGACCATTCCAGATTTGGGATGCCATTGGGGTGGAAGAAGGACTGAACATTATGAAGTCAGAAGGTTTGGAAGCTGCGGCCTGGATTGGAGAGATGATAACATCTGGCGCCCAATCCTTCTACGCTGTAAAGGATGGGGCCACCTACTACTATGATATTCCCAAAAAGACCATGGAAAAAGTTCCAGGTCAGGATGCGTTTATCATTTTGGATAATATTAGAAAGTCCAACGAAGTATTTAAAAATCCAGGGGTAGTTTTAGAGGATTTGGGAGACGGCATCTTAAATGTAGAGTTCCAATCTAAAATGAACACTATAGGGGGTGATGTCTTAGCCGGAATGAACAAAGCGTTTGATATTGCTGAAAAGGATTTTCAAGGTCTCGTTGTGGGCAATCAGGCTGCAAATTTTTCGGTCGGGGCCAATATTGGAATGATTTTTATGTTGGCCGTAGAACAGGAATATGATGAATTGAACATGGCCATCAAAATGTTTCAGGACACCGTGATGCGCATGAGATACTCCGCAATACCAACGGTTGCGGCTCCGCATGGTATGACCCTGGGCGGTGGTTGTGAAATATCATTACATGCGGATAAGGTCGTTGCAGCTTCCGAAACGTATACAGGTTTGGTAGAGTTTGGTGTGGGCGTAATTCCCGGGGGCGGCGGTTCCAAGGAAATGGCCTTGCGAGCACAGGATACGTTTAAGAAAGATGATGTGGAACTCAATGTGCTTCAGGAATACTTCCTGACCATAGGAATGGCAAAAGTCTCCACCTCTGCCCATGAAGCCTTTGATTTAGGTATCCTTCAAAAAGGAAAGGATATCGTGGTCGTAAACAAAGATCGGCAAATAGCCGTGGCAAAGGCCCATGCCAAATTAATGGCCGAAGCTGGGTATTCCCAGCCTCCTAAACGAAAAGATATCAAAGTATTGGGGAAACAAGCGTTAGGTATGTTCTTGGTAGGAACCGATGCGATGGAGGCCAGTAGATATATCAGTGAGCACGACCATAAAATTGCCAATAAATTGGCATATGTCATGGCGGGCGGAGATTTGTCGGAACCAACCTATGTAAGCGAACAATATCTGCTAGACTTGGAAAGGGAAGCTTTCCTTTCCCTTTGTACGGAGCGCAAAACATTGGAGCGTATCCAACACATGTTAAAAACAGGTAAACCGTTAAGAAACTAAAAATGAAGACAGCGTATATAGTAAAAGCATACAGAACCGCGGTGGGCAAAGCGCCTAAAGGGGTATTTCGTTTTAAAAGAACGGACGAACTAGCGGCTGAAACCATTGATTATCTAATGAAAGAAGTACCGCAACTGGATAAGAAACGAATAGATGATGTTATTGTAGGCAATGCAATGCCAGAAGGCTCACAAGGACTGAACATGGCACGTTTAATATCGTTAATGGGATTGGACATCGTAGATGTACCAGGAGTTACGGTCAATCGATTTTGTTCCTCGGGTATTGAAACCATTGGTATCGCAACGGCTAAGATACAGGCCGGGATGGCCGATTGTATCATTGCCGGGGGTGCGGAAAGTATGAGCGCCGTTCCGATGACAGGATACAAAACCGAATTAAATTATGATTTGGTAAATTCTGGGCATGAAGATTATTATTGGGGCATGGGAAATACCGCTGAAGCTGTTGCACAGGAGTTCAAGGTTTCTCGTGAAGATCAAGATGAGTTTGCCTATAACTCACATATGAAATCATTACGGGCACAGGCCGAAAATCGTTTTCAAGATCAAATCGTTCCCATTGACGTGGAACAGGTGTATATTGATGGAAACGGAAAAAAAGCTACCAAAAAGTATACGGTGACCAAAGATGAAGGTCCTAGAAAGGGAACTTCAGTAGCGGTTCTGAACAAACTGCGGCCCGTTTTCGCTGCTGGTGGTAGTGTTACGGCAGGGAATTCCTCGCAAATGAGCGATGGTGCTGCTTTTGTATTGGTGATGAGCGAGGAAATGGTGAAAGAACTAAACTTGGAACCTATAGCAAGGTTGGTGAATTATGCCGCGGCCGGGGTAGAACCCAGGATTATGGGTATAGGACCCGTCAAAGCTGTTCCCAAAGCTTTAAAACAAGCAGGATTAAAACAAGAGGATGTGGAATTGATCGAACTGAACGAGGCCTTTGCATCCCAATCCCTGGCGGTAATCAGGGAACTTGGATTAAATGATGAAATTGTCAACGTCAATGGTGGAGCTATATCCTTAGGGCATCCATTAGGCTGTACCGGAGCAAAACTATCGGTACAGTTGTTCGATGAGATGCGCAAACGCGATATGAAAGGAAAATATGGCATGGTGACCATGTGTGTGGGAACCGGACAAGGTGCGGCGGGCATCTATGAGTTTTTAAATTAAATAGATATAAGATTTTAGTATTGAGTATTAAGGCGATTGCCATGAATATCCCGATACTAGCTACTAATCACTAAATACTGAAGAATGAGTACGGAAACAATAGAAAAAGATATACTGAGAGGCGGACAGTTCTTGGTAAAAGAGACTGAATGTGAGGATGTGTTTACACTTGAAGATCTATCCGAAGAACAAAAAATGATGCGCGATAGTACCAAAGAGTTCGTAGATCGTGAGCTTTGGGCACATTGGGAGCGCTTTGAGAAGAAAGATTATGCCTATACGGCAGAAACGATGAGACACGCCGGAGAGCTTGGCCTTTTGGGTATTGCCGTACCCGAAGCTTATGGTGGATTGGGAATGGGGTTTGTTTCCACCATGTTGGTCTGTGACTACATTTCAGGTGCTACGGGATCTTTTAGTACGGCTTTTGGCGCACATACGGGTATAGGTACCATGCCCATAACTTTATACGGAAACGAGGAGCAAAAGAAAAAATATGTTCCTAAGTTGGCTACTGGAGAATGGTTTGGAGCCTACTGTTTAACGGAACCTGGAGCTGGTTCGGATGCCAATTCCGGTAAGACCAAGGCCGTTTTATCCGATGATGGAAAGTACTATTCCATTACAGGTCAAAAAATGTGGATTTCCAATGCCGGTTTTTGCAACCTATTTATCGTCTTTGCACGTATTGAAGACGATAAGAATATTACCGGTTTCATTGTGGAGAACAATCCTGAAAATGGCATCACCTTGGGAGATGAAGAAAAGAAATTGGGTATCCATTCCTCCTCTACCCGACAAGTATTCTTCAATGAGTGCAAGGTGCCTGTTGAAAATATGCTTTCCGAGCGTGGAAACGGTTTTAAAATAGCTATGAACGCCCTTAACGTAGGACGTATTAAATTAGCGGCAGCTTGCTTGGATGCGCAACGAAGGGTAATCACCGAAGCTGTGAAATATGCTAATGAACGTTTACAATTTAAAACACCCATCATCAATTTTGGAGCGATCAAGTCAAAAATTGCTACCATGGCTACCAATGCATATGCAGGTGAGTCCGCAAGTTATAGGGCGGCCAAGAACATTGAGGATAGAATAGCTATTCGCGAGGCCGAAGGAAATTCGCACCAAGAGGCAGAACTTAAAGGTGTAGAGGAATATGCTATTGAATGTTCCATACTCAAAGTAGCGGTTTCCGAAGACTGTCAAACCACTACGGACGAGGGTATCCAAGTTTTTGGAGGCATGGGCTTTAGTGCGGACACCCCCATGGAATCTGCTTGGAGAGATTCCCGTATTGCCCGTATTTATGAAGGTACCAATGAAATCAATAGAATGTTGGCCGTTGGTATGTTGGTCAAAAAAGCCATGAAGGGTCATGTAGATCTTTTGGGTCCTGCAACCGCCGTAGGTGAAGAACTTATGGGTATCCCCTCTTTTGACGCTCCTGATTTTTCCGAACTGTTTGCCGAGGAAAAAGACCTATTGGCCCGTTTAAAGAAGGTATTCTTAATGGTTGCAGGAAGTGCAGTACAAAAATTTGGACCGGACTTGGAAAAACATCAACAATTATTGATGGCGGCTTCGGATATCCTCATAGAGGTATATATGGCGGAATCCACCTTGCTCAGAACAGAGAAAAATGCAAAACGTTTTGGGGAAGCATCCCAAGCGACCCAAATAGCAATGTCTAGATTGTACCTATACAATGCGGTTGATATTATTACCCAAAAAGGAAAAGAGGCGATTGTTTCTTTTTCGGAAGGTGATGAGCAACGTATGATGTTGATGGGACTAAAACGTTTTACAAAGTATACAAATCAACCTAACGTAGTAGCTTTACGCACACAAATTGCGGACAAAGTAGCTGCGGACAACGGTTATACCTTTGACTAATTCAGATTGAAACTTTTGTTATGAGACAGAAGTAAAAACCGCTCCTATTCGGAGCGGTTTTTTTTATTACCAAATGGAGTAGCCCACGGATAGTGAAATCTGAGAAAGATTGTCCCTATTCCGGTCAATTAAATTTTGATCTATTAAATAATTGAATCTTACATAGAATTTTTTGTTGAAGGAATACCCGATTCCAAACGATGGAACGATGTCATTGCTTCTTGAGATAGTTGCAAATTCACTGGTTTCTGGTGGTCTACTAATTATTCCATTAAAAATGCGAGTCTGGGTGAAAGACGGGTTTGAGTAAAAATTCACTGCAACCGCGGCATCCAAAAAAATATCACTTTTTTCGCTTAATCCTATATAATAACGAAAGCCAAGTGCCAATTCAATAACGTTCACATCCAAGTTAAGCGTAGACCCCGAAAGTTCACCAATTGGCAAACTTAGTTCATTGGAAACCTTTGAATATTGTAATCCTAGAAAAATTGAAGCATTTCTTTTTGTTATGCTTCCGATAAAAGCCTCTAATTCCAATCCTCCCTTTGCAGCAATCTCGTCATCAAAACTAAAAACTTGCCCTGTATTCAAGTTTCTGGTCTCATAGCCATTTTGTTGAGCACCTCCCCAAACTTTTAAACTTGCCGATGAAAATAACCCTTGCTTTAGCTCATTTTTATACACTTTATAATCGGAATCTCCTAAACAACGATTTAAGTCTCCAAAATATACCAGCATAGATTTGGTATCATATTGAAGACTTTGGATATCAGTCCCATTTTGACAATTGTAGTCTTTTAGGAGTTGTCTTTTAAAAAGACTGTTCCTTTTTATTTTAAAATTATTGTCTAAATACTCCTTGTAAAGTAGTGTTTCAATTTGGCCGTTTAATTTCTCAATAAGAAAAACTTCTTCTGCTGCATTAATAACACGATATAAGGAAACTTTTCCTTGTAGTAGTACTAAAGCAAATTGTTTCCTTTGCACAAGGGTAGGCTCTGCACTCGTATTCTTGTCGCTCGTTTTAGACTTTGTAAGCGGTATCTTGGCATCTATGCTCTTAAATTTAAATTCTTCGCCAATTCCGAATTCCATGCAGTTGTCATAGTTCAACTCCAGTACTTCGGAATCTTCTTTTAATCTGTAAAACACGGTCTGGGGAGATTCTCTCCACTTCATATTCTGAATCAAGCATTCAATTCTGTTATTGTCGTTATCAATAAAGTACCCCGTTTCAAATTCTTGCGCCATTATAGTACCATAAGTCAATAATCCAATAAATACGATAATAAGTTCTCTCATTCTTTGGCTTTAAGTTTATCCCTAACTAGTTGATATATTAAAAACCAAAAATGCTACTTTAATTCCGTTTTCGCTATTTTTTGTTGTCAAAAGACCTATTTTTAAGTATGAAGTCCAAAATTTTAGAAAACGCATATTCATCAGAGAATTTCAGAAAAAACGGGCATCAGCTAATTGATCAATTGGCCGATCATTTAGAGGATACCCTTAGCGAAAAATCCAAAAAGGTAATCCGCTGGAACGAACCCGATAGGGAATATCAATTTTGGAAAGACCATCTAAAAAATGACGATGCATCGCCATTTTTCCCAGAGGTCATGAAGCGTTCCATCCACTTACATCATCCCGGATACATAGGACATCAAGCTTCTCCAACAGCGCCAATAACGGCTTTGACCCATATGATGGGTGGATTGCTCAACAATGGTATGGCCGTCTATGAGATGGGTATGGCCGTGACGATGATCGAAAAAACGGTAACCGACTTTTTATGTGAAAAAATTGGTTTCAACACGCAAGCCGATGGTTTCCTTACCTCAGGAGGTACTTTGGCCAATCTTACCGCTTTGCTTGCCGCAAGAAAAGCAAGGGCCTCTTATGATGTTTGGAACGAGGGAAATCAAAAGCCATTGGGCATAATGGTGAGCGAAGAAGCGCATTACTGTGTGGATAGGGCCGCTAAAATCATGGGGCTTGGGGAACAAGGCGTTATTAAAATACCGGTTACTAAAGATTTTAAAATGGATACAGGGGTCCTGGAATCCTATTTCCAAAAAGCAACCGATAAGGGGATAGAGGTTTTTGCACTGGTAGGCAGTGCGCCCTCCACGGCTACGGGTATCTATGATAATCTGGAAATACTGGCCAACTTTAGTTATAAACATGGGCTTTGGTTCCATGTGGATGGCGCCCATGGCGGAGCCGCTATTTTTTCTCCGAAATATGAACACACCATTAAAGGAATCCATAAAGCGGATTCCGTAATTATAGATGGCCATAAAATGATGATGATGCCCATGATTACCACGGCCTTATTATTTAAAAATGGGCAGGACTCTTTTACGACCTTTCATCAAAAAGCCGATTATTTGTTGGGACAGACCGATGCCGATTGGTACAATTCTGGAAAACGCACTTTTGAGTGCACCAAGACCATGATGTCCATGCACTGGTACATCTTACTAAAAACCTATGGTGAGGAACTCTTTAACGAGTATGTTACAACACTCTACGATCTAGGCCGCGATTTTGGAGAAATGATCCTCAAGGACAATGCATTTGAACTGACCGTTAAGCCTATGTCCAACATCGTTTGTTTCCGATATATCCAAGGAGATTTAGATGATGAAACCTTGGATATGACCAATGCAAAAATACGACAGGAGCTCTTGGAAGAGGGGGAATTTTATATCGTACAGACCAAACTCAAAGGGAAGCATTTTTTTAGGGTAACCCTTATGAATCCTTTTACGACCATTGATCATCTAAACCGATTATTGGTCAGTATAAAGCAGAAAGGACATAAACTAGTATATAAGTAACAGTATATTCCAAAGAGCTACCTTATAAAATACCTTACCCGTTCAGCTAGAAGATTTAAGTACTAGCTTCCTCCTAATTCCGTCATCCAAAGCTTCTTATCTAAGAAGAAATAAGGGTACCTATTTATCGCAACGATTCCAACACCACCGCATCCCTATCCTTTTTGGAAAAATTAACGGCACATTCGATCAAAGCCAAATGTGAATAGGCTTGGGGGAAATTACCCAGCAATCGTTTGGTCTTAAAATCGATATCCTCGCTAAACAGCCCCAAGTGATTGCTATAGCTTAAGAGCTGATCAAAATGCTGCATCGCCTTTTCTTCTTCCCCGATCTTAAAAAGACTATTGATAAACCAAAAAGTACAGATCGTAAAAGAGGATGAGGGCAATCCAAAATCGTCCTCGTTCTTATATCGGTATAAGAGACCATCATTACATAGGTCTGCTTCAATAGCTTTTACGGTACTTACGAACTTAGGGTCCTTGGCATCGATAAAGTTATAGGACTCCATCAACAATACCGAAGCATCCAAGTGAGGGGAACCATACGATTGCGTGAAGGCATTGACGGTAGGATTCCATGAATTCTCAAGGATATCTGCCTTAATTTCCTGTTCTAATTTCATCCATTTTTCTACTTTTCCCTCCTTGTGAAATATGCGCGCCACTTTAATGGCCCTATCTATGGCCACCCAGCAAAGTACCTTGGAAAAGGTAAAATGTCTGTCTTCGGCACGGAACTCCCATATGCCTTTATCCGGTTCCCTCCAGTGCTTCGCCACGATCCAAACAATACCTTTGGTAATGCCCCAAAGTTCCTCGCCATTCTCAATATCGGTGCTAAACTTGGCCAATTGTTCATAGATGACATCCATTAGAATGCCGTAAATATCATTTTGACGTTGCCGGTATGCCGCATTTCCTGTCCTAACCGGCTTGGAACCTTTATAACCGCTTAGGTGATCTAGTGTTTCCTCGGTAAGCGTTTTCTCCTTATTGATCCCGTACATGATCTGCAACTTCTC
>JBCBZE010000077.1:0-11697 GCA_039815505.1 Bacteroidota bacterium
ATCGGACTCAACTCCGTTGAGTGGATAGTCTATCATTTGGCCTTTAGAGGTTGCATCTTTCTGACGCCATATCTTTAAATGTAATTTCATAGCTTTTATTTTGTTATTAGTTGTTAGCCAATAGTCAGAGATGAAACTTCCTTAACTTAGCCTTGAACAACTAACCATGAACGATTTATTTGTAGCTTCTAGTTTTTACCTCAATATTTTCATACTTCAAGTCCTCTTTATGAAGTACGGCGTCTTTGGGCTCACCCTTATATTCCCATGCGGAAACAAACGTAAAGTTTTTATCATCCCGCAACGCCTCTCCTTCCGGAGTTTGGTACTCCTCTCTGAAATGACCACCGCAAGATTCGTTTCTGGTCAAGGCATCCTTGGCAAACAATTCTCCCAATTCCAAGAAATCTGCAACTCTTCCCGCTTTTTCAAGTTCTTGGTTTTTGGCGTCACTATTTCCCGTAACCTTTACGTTTTCCCAGAAATCAGCCCTTAAAGCAGCTATTTCATCAATGGCTTCTTGCAAGTCTTTTGCATTTCTGGACATACCGCATTTATCCCACATGATTTTGCCCAACTTTTTATGATAATAATCTACAGAATGTTCTCCTTTACCGGCCATTAATTTTTCAATCCGGTCCCGCACGTGTTGTTCAGCTTCATCAAACTCAGGAGTATCGGTAGCAATGGCACCGGTCCTAATATCATGGGCTAGATAATCCCCTATGGTATAAGGTAATACGAAATAACCATCCGCTAACCCTTGCATTAAGGCAGAAGCCCCAAGTCTGTTGGCTCCATGGTCACTGAAATTAGCTTCACCTGCAGCATAACATCCGGGAATGGTGGTCTGCAAGTTATAATCCACCCAAAGACCTCCCATGGTATAATGTACGGCAGGATAGATCATCATGGGCGTCTTATACGGGTTTTGATCCACAATTTTTTCATACATCTGGAAGAGGTTACCATATTTGGCTTCAATAACCTTTTCTCCTAACTCGCGAATGATAGTTTTATCGGCATCTTTCATACCAGAAGTAAGCGCCTTTTCTTGTCCATACCGCATAATCGCCGCATCAAAATCTAGGTAAACAGCTTCTCCGGTTTTATTAACACCATAACCTGCATCACATCTTTCTTTTGCAGCCCTTGAAGCCACATCTCTTGGTACTAGGTTTCCAAAGGCAGGATATCTTCGTTCCAAGTAATAGTCCCTATCCTCTTCTTTTAGCTGTGTAGGTTTTAAACTACCCTCGCGAATAGCTTGTGCATCTTCCAAACGCTTAGGTACCCAGATTCTTCCATCGTTCCGTAAGGACTCTGACATTAAGGTCAATTTGGATTGATGATCTCCGGACACGGGAATACACGTAGGATGTATCTGTGTATAACAAGGGTTCGCAAAGAATGCACCTCTGCGGTGTGCCCGCCATGCGGCCATAACATTACAACCCATGGCATAGGTGGATAGAAAAAATACATTTCCATATCCGCCTGTCGCCAAGACCACGGCATGCGCGGCATGACGCTCTATTTCGCCGGTAACCAAATTACGGGCAATGATACCGCGCGCTTTACCATCGACCAAAACTAAATCCAACATTTCATGCCGGTTAAAGGGTTGGATTTTTCCACGATTGATTTGACGGTTCATAGCGGCATAGGCACCTAACAACAATTGTTGTCCCGTTTGTCCTTTAGCGTAAAAGGTTCTCGATACCAAAACCCCTCCAAAGGAACGGTTGTCCAAAAGCCCCCCATATTCACGTGCAAAGGGAACACCTTGGGCTACACATTGATCAATAATATTGGTGGAGACTTCCGCCAATCGGTGTACATTGGCCTCCCTGGAACGGTAATCGCCTCCCTTTACAGTATCATAAAAAAGGCGGTATACGCTGTCCCCATCTCCTTGATAATTTTTTGCGGCATTTACCCCACCTTGTGCTGCTATAGAATGCGCCCTTCTAGGAGAGTCCTGATAACAAAAGGTTTTTACGTTATATCCAAGTTCTGCCAAGGTAGCGGCAGAAGAGCCACCGGCAAGGCCTGTACCCACAACGATAATATCGATATTACGCTTATTGGCAGGATTTACCAGATTAATATCGTTCTTATGTTTTGTCCATTTATCGGCCAAGGGCCCCAAAGGAATTTTTGAATCTAAAGTTGCCATACGCTTGTACTTTTTTAATGACTGTTAAAGTGATGGAAAAGTGCAATAAAAATAAATGCGGCAGGAACGACTATTGCAAAAACCTGGGTGAATTTCTTTATGCCTGCGGAATATTTGTTGTTGACACCCATGGATTGAAATGCCGATGCAAATCCATGCCATAAATGCATTGCCAATAAAACAAACGAAATCACATACAATACTATTCGTACTGGATTTTCGAATTTATGTAGCAACTCCGGGAAATATCGTGTTGGATCTTCTGGATGGGATTCCACATACTTATGCACTAATTCAGGAATAAAAAAATCAGCAAAATGGAGCCCTAGGAAAGCCAATATGACCAAGCCCGAGATAATCATGTTTCGAGAAACCCATGAAGCATTTGCGCTTCCTTTATACATGGTATATTTTACGCTTCTGGATTTTCTATTTTGGATTTCAAGAATAAATCCCATAATAAAATGGAAAACTACACCGAATACAAGAACAGGTTGCATAAAAACCTGTACTACAAAGTTGGTTCCCAAGAAATGGGAGAACTGATTGTAGACGTCGGAACTAAAAACCGATGTCATGTTTACAGTGCTATGAAAAAGCAAAAAGAAGACCAGAAAAAACCCAGAAAGTGCCATGGCCACTTTTCTGGCGATAGAAGATTTTATCAATCCGCCCATTAGATGTTGGTTTTATATCTCAAAGTTAATGCACAGTAAGGTTTTGCACAAACTTTAGTGGAGTTTACTGAAGTTTTAGGCGGATTTTAAATCCGAAACTAACAATGTTTCATTTATTGTCCCAAAATAGACAATTTTCCTTCCAAAAGTTAAACAAATAAGTACCCGCTTACAGGATATTTTAACCGTGTTAATTAAAATCTAAGGATTGCATTAGCCGGATTGTATTTTTTGACCGATATTACATACCAATAACTAAAACTGACCGAATTTTAAAATGGACATTGGACTATTATCTACGAGTATGAATGTCTATTCCACCAAACGATTGGCCGAAGAGGCACAAAAATTAGGGCATTATATAGAACTTATAGACCACACTAAATGTTCGGTGAAGTTGGGTTCTGGAAAACCACAGATTTATGTAGGGGAAGAAAATGTTACCGATGAGTTTGATGCCATTATTCCAAGAATAGGAGCTAAGGTCACCAAACATGGTGCCGCAATCGTTAAACAGTTTGAAATGAACGGGGTTTTTAGCACTGCCCGTTCCTTAGGAATCACACGGGCCAGGAATAAGGTGAGAACGCTTCAAATTATGGCCCGTAAGGGTATACCCATACCCGAAACCTTATTTTCCATAAACCCGGATAACATCAAGGAACAGATTGAAATTTTAGGTGGTGCACCGGTAATTATTAAACTTCAGGAAGGCACTCAAGGTTTAGGGGTAATTTTAGCGGAAAGTAAAAAATCCGCTAAGTCTATCATTGATACTTTTTATAAAATGGATACCAGCATCTTGATCCAAAAATACATTGAGGAGGCCAACGGGGAGGATATCCGTATTTTCGTGGTAGGTCATAAAGTAGTGGCCAGTATGAAACGTTCCAGTGAGGTAGGTGAATTCCGCTCCAATGTACATCGTGGTGGGAATACCGAAGCCATAAAACCAACGGCCAAAGAACAATATATAGCACTTAATGCCACAAAATACTTGGGTCTTGGTGTTGCCGGGGTAGACCTTATACGCTCCAAGAAAGGGCCTTTGCTCATTGAGGTCAACGCTTCTCCCGGTTTACGTGGTATAGAGGCTGCCTCCCAAGTTAATATTGCAGAGGAAATTATTCAATTCGTGGAAAGAAATGGACGTAGAAGAAGGAAATAAGGATATCATTATTGGTGGAGTACCTGTAGCACCTGGAGAAGAAAAGCTATTGACCATCAAAATTGACCGGTTACCTACCGGGACTTTGATCGACATACCCGTATATGTATTCAATTCCAAAAAACCGGGGCCTACTATTTTAGTACAAGCTGGGTTACATGGCGATGAAATCAATGGAATAGAGATTGTGCGCCGTATGCTTTATGAGAAACGATTTAAAATTAAAAAAGGTGCCGTAATTGCCGTACCCATCCTTAATATTTTTGGATTTATCCATTTTTCACGCGATGTTCCGGATGGCAAGGATGTAAACCGTAGTTTTCCAGGGACCAAGTCGGGTTCCATGGCCAGTAGGATAGCCTATCACTATGTATCTGAAATCATGCACCAAATGGATGTAAGCATAGATTTACATACCGGAGGCAACCAACGTCACAATTTCCCGCAAATTCGCTATACCCATGGGGATGAAAACAGTTTAAAGCTTGCCGAAATTTTCAATGCCCCTTTTTCTTTTTCATCAAAGTTGATAAAAGGTTCCTTTAGGAATGCGGCCTTTAAAATGAACAAACCTACCATTGTCTTTGAAGCTGGGGAAAGCATGCGTTTCGATGATTATGCCATACAAGAAGGTATTCAAGGTATTTTAAATGTATTGAACCACTTTAAGATGATAGGTAAAGTAGACCCTAAGTATGTGGAACGATCGAGAACGGTTCATTTACAAGGGCACAAATGGTTAAGGGCACCTACCGCGGGCATGTTCATTCCCAAGGTTACGAACGGAAGTGAATTAAAGAAAGGGCAACCTATGGGCATGGTAACGGATACCTATGCCAAGCATACCAAAAAAATAACGGCACCCTATGATGGCTATGTATTCTGTATTAACCATCAGGCGGTAGTTAACCAAGGGGATGCTTTGTTTCATGTGGGTCGTTAATGGTCCTACCTACACTTTTATCCTACTTATAAATAGCTCAACCACCATTTTTCCCTATGTGCACTTTTATAACTATTATACCAACTACAGAACGGATATAAACCAATTACTACCAAGAACCAGATGAGGTACACCACCCATAGGTCAAAACCGTATCCTTGTAGTTGAGGTTGTAACGTTACCCATAAATCAATGACCATATCGGAAAAACCGTATCCTGTAAACAAAGCGGCGATTACGGCTAATGCATGTATTATGTATAGGTGAACTATATAAAAAAACATAGGTACGCGGCCAATGATGATCAGTTTATCTTGGAAAGCCCCATGCCACTTTTCAGCAAATGCCAAGAATAAAATGGAAGGCCCAAGGGTAATTAGTAAATACAGCAGAGAAGGAGGATATTTGGTAATATTAAAAAAGGACATAAAGGTGAACCCAATGGAATCTTGTGAAGACCAGAAATAAGGGTCTCCGTAAAGATTTACAAATCGTATAATAAAAAACGATAAAGTGAGGCCTAAGCCCAATTGCCATAATATTTTTTTCCGGTAACCCTCCTTTACGGATGGTTTATACAACTCCCCAAAATAGTATCCCAAAGGCATAACAAAAATCCAAGGAATCATGGGGTATCCTACGAAAACTTGCATAAAACCAAGATCTACAATGTTGAATACGTGGAGAAACGTCCAGATACCAGATTCAATGGCACCGTTCGGGACAAAGGAATCGAAAAAATTATGACCAAATATGACGAGTAGGGATAAAACAATCGTCAGTTTCTTGGGAAGATGGATAAAACCGGCAAGAAAAATCATACTCACCCCAAGAACCCAAATTACCTGTAATACGATAACCGAGTAGTCCAATTTAAACATCCATGCCAGTTTTATGATGGTAAATTCAACGATAATAAGCCAAAGCCCCCTTTTTAATAACCAACTTGAAAGTGATTTTTTACCCTTTCGCTGTCCTACAAAAAAAGCTGAAGTGCCTGCTAGGAAAACAAATACCGGAGCACAAAAGTGAGTTATAAATCGGGTCCAGAAAAGTGCTCCGTTCGTTTTCATTAAATCCGTAGGGTCAAAAAAATAGGCATCATAATGGAAGTAATCACGAACATGGTCCAATGCCATAATCACCATGACCAAGCCTCTTAGCATGTCAATGGATTTTATTCTTTTTTTTCTAGCGGTAGACATAAATGTTTTCGGTTTTGGTTATTTTGGGTCAAGAGACATTACATAATCATAGCTTTCATTAAGGTAAACAGCCAACCGATCCAAGTTGTTCAACATAGATTCCGGGATAAGAACATATCCCTGCATTACGGCTCCATAAGATTTATATAGGGTGGTTTGGAATTCTTTGAAATACTTCTCTTGAATTTCTTTGGAAAACCGGATTCCGATTTCACCATTTTTGTTGAATAATGAAAACATATGTCCATTGGCCGAAGTATAAGGCATTGTTTTTCCTTTTCTTTCAAATCGCGGACATTTATCGATCAGTTGATCATAAATTTTTAGTTTTTCTTCCCACATACCGTTTTGCTCATGTATATAGACAAATAGATTTGCTCTATTATTGATGCTCCATATCCTCTAACTGAATCGAAAGCGCCTTAGTGGATACTTGCACTTCCACCAAAGAAAGAACCAAGGAAACCATTAGGGCCAATAGGCTGCTCCCAAAAACAAAGTTTGCCCAGAAATTCAATTCCACATAGATAAGGAACATGGTGATAACGGCTAAGAGAAAGCTAATAATGGCTACCGCTTGCATGTTCTTTATAATGGATAAGCGTTTTCTCAATTTTTTTACTTGGAGCCCCACGGCGGGTGACCCTGTTTCACGATATTTTTGGTGCAATTGCCTTATTAAGGCGGCAATGGCCAAATACCGTGCATTATACGCCAGCATGGTCAACGATATGGCCGGAAATAAAAGAGCTGGGATACTTAAGGTTAGTTGCATATGCCTACTCTACTTTAAACACTGTTTTTTCCGAAGTTCCATTTCCTGAAACCTCTATCCGATAGCTTCCTTTGGGGAGATAGGTTTTCCCGTCCTTGGCTTGGTTCAATTTAGTTTTGTTCTTTTTTAGGAAGGCCGCTTTTCCTTTTTTGGAAAAGGCCATATCATAGGACAATATATTAAAACCTTTATCTGCATCAATTTCCGTCGAACTTACTTCCACTCCATTTTCGGTCATAATTCTTGCCGTAAAGCTCCCTGCTGTTTGGGTGTAGAACGTAAGGTCCAAACCTGGTGTCTCAGCTTTGATCCAAGAACTCCATGCACCTCCCCAGTTTTTGGAGTGTTTTATGGTATCTACCTTAAAAACAACTAAATCCTTGGATAAACTTTCCACGGTCGTTTGTTGTAGATGAGCGATATCGGCCTTATAAATGCTACGTCCATGGGTGCCCGCCAAGAGATGTTTAGCGCTGGACTGTATAACCAAATCATGAACGGCCACATTAGGGATTCCGTTTTGGAACAATTCCCATGAGCCGCCCCGATCGAAGGAAACATAAACACCATTATCCGTTCCAACGAATAATAAATTTTCATTTTCCGGGTCTTCCACTATGACGTTTACAGGCGAAGTAGGGATATTACCGGAAATATTTTTCCAAGTGCTTCCATAATCATCGCTAATATAAATATATGGGGTAAAATCGTCTGATCGGTATCCGTTTAAGGTAACGTACACACGTTCTTTTTTGTGTTTGGAAGCCGTCACGCGGCTCACCCATAATCCTTTGAGCTTTTCAGAACCGGGCAGATTTTTCCCGATTGATTCCCAACTACCGCCTCCATTTTTGGTGACTTGTACCAAACCATCATCACTGCCGGTATAAATAAGGCCAAACTTAAAGGGCGATTCCGAAATACTGGTTAAAGTACCATAAGCTACGTTTCCTTTTTTCCCACCTTGGGTGAGGTCCTTTGAAATCGTTTCCCAATCATCACCCTGGTTTAGGGATCGGTGTAACTTATTACCGCCCAGATAGAGAATGTCCTGATTGTGCGGGGACAATAAGATAGGTGTTTGCCAATTGAACCGATAAGGTGCTTCCCCCAGTTCATGTTTAGGTTGAATATATTTTCGCTTTTTATGGGCCAGATCCAAACGAAAGTAATTACCAAATTGATAACCGGTATACACAATATTGGAATTCCTGGAATCTATCTGAACCTGCATACCATCCCCTCCTAAGATCATTTCCCAGTTATAATGACCGGTTTGGTGCCATCTGCTATTTTCCTCCGCATTATGGGGCCCCTTCCAAACCCCATTGTCCTGTAGACCACCATATACATTATACGGTTCTTCATTATCCACATTTATGGCATAAAATTGACCTACTGATGGCGAATTGTTCTTTATCCAATTGGCTCCGTCATCATAGGAGATATTGACACCGCCATCATTGCCATTGATCAAATGACCCGGAACTTTTGGATTTACCCATAAGGCATGGTGATCGGCATGCACATTATCGCCGTTAATGGACGTCCAGGTATTACCACCATCTTGGGACTTTATAATGGGAACACCTCCCGTATAGATTTTATCCTTATCATTTGCGTCCACTCTGATCTGGGCAAAATAATATCCATAACTATAAAATAGATCATCAATATAGTTTTCGTTCATCTTACGCCACGTAGCTCCCGCATCATCGCTCCTGTAGACTTCGGCTCCAATAACAGGGGTGTCAAATAAAAGGGAATTCGCGTTTTCCAGGTATTTGGCGAGATCTACAGGTTGTATAGCCCCGTTGCGCACCATTTGCTTTACATTGGCAGCTTTGTATTTTTCTTGAAAACCATTGGTCTTAAGAAAATCATTTAGTTTTTTATCTTCTAGTTTCAGAAGTGCATCTGAGGACATAGTCTTAAAATCGTCTTTGCTAAGTCCTTCGAATTTTTTTTCTTTCTCTTTTGTTTTATCCCGCCTAAACTGACTGTCATGGATGGCGTAAACCGTATTTTTATCAAAAACGGCCAAGCCTATACGTCCTACCCCTTCACCTGTTGGAAAACCGCTTTCTGCGGTAGATACCTTTGTCCAAGTAACACCGCCATCCGTACTCCTGTAGATGCCCGATTCCGAACCATTACCTGTAAAATTCCATGCCTTTCTATCCTTTTGCCAAGAAGCGGCATACATCAGATTAAAATTATTGGGATCATGTGCTAAGTCGATGATTCCCGTCACATCGCTTATAAATAGTGTTTTTTGCCATGTATTGCCCCCGTCAACGGTTTTGTACACCCCGCGCTCGCCGCTCGGGGAATAAAGATGTCCGGTTACACCTACAACTACCTCTTTAGGGTTATCGGGATTAATGATGACACGTCCAATATGATGGGAATCCCCTAGTCCCATATGTTGCCATGTCTTCCCTTTGTCCATGGATTTAAGAACGCCTATTCCGGCATAGGAAGAACGGGAAGCGTTGTTTTCCCCAGTACCTACCCATATGGTTCCTGATTGCCAATCTACGGCAATATCCCCAACATTTTGAGTTTCAGAACTGTCCATGACCGGCACAAAAGAGGTGCCATTATTTTGTGTATACCAGAGCCCTCCGGAAGCATAACCCACATAAAACTCCGTAGGATCATTGGGGTTTACATCCAAATCCACTACCCGTCCGCTCATGACGGTAGGGCCAACGTTCTTAAACGGGATGTTTTTGATCAAGGAACTGGTCGCCATTTTGGTCTTCTGTTCCAAGCCTTCCCAAACAGTTGTTGAAGAAGTAGATGGAATCTGGGCAAAACCCAAAGCACAAAAGATGATGAAAAAAGGGAAGGAAAGCTGTTTCATATAAGCGTTGTTTTGATTGGCAGGGTGAAGTTATGAATTTGAGAGGGCGATGGCAAACCTTTTATTTCATTAAAACTCCATCAAACAACAATTCGAATTTGGCAATTTTTAAAGCTAAAAATTGCATTTAGTATTAAAATTTTGTTAATTTATTATTATATAACCAACTAATTCTTTAAACATGGAAGAGTATTTACCGTTAATCATTCAATTAGTTACGGGTGCTGTGGGAGGTAACATAGCTGGAAAACTATTAAAAAACCTATCTCTTGGAACCGTGGGGAATTCTATTGCGGGGGTCTTGGGAGGCGGTATTGGAGGTCAACTTCTAGGGATGCTTGGAATCGGTGGAGCTGCGGCATCTGGTGTAGATCCGTCTGCAGGAGCCGAAGCCGTTGCCGGAGGAATGGACTTATCCAGTATTTTGGGCAGTGTTGCCGGCGGTGGTGTCGGGGGTGGCGTGGTCATGGCCATAATTGGTGCTGTGAAAAAAGCAATTTCAAAATAATAGACCAACTTTAAATGGAAGAGAGGCCTAGAAATAAGCCTCTTTTTTTATTGGTCTTGGGTCTAATTGGTTATTTTTGGATAAACGCTTTAGACCTATGAAATACCAACAAATAGAACAGCGATTATTTGTAGCAAATCGCACTAAATTTATGGCGCAAATGAAGCCAAAGAGTATCGCTGTCTTTAATTCCAATGACATATATCCGATAAGCGCTGATAGTACCATGCCTTTTGAGCAGCATAGGGATATTTTTTATTTAAGCGGTGCCGATCAGGAGGAAACCATCTTACTCTTATTTCCCGATGCCGTGGACAAGCAACACAAAGAAGTACTATTTGTTCGGGAGACCAACGAGCATATCGCTGTTTGGGAAGGAGAAAAATTGACCAAGGAAAAAGCAAAGCAAGTTTCCGGGATACCCACCATTTATTGGCTATCGGATTTTGACAAGGTCTTTTTTGATCTTATGACAGAAGCAGAAATCATTTATTTCAATACCAATGAGCATTATCGACAATCCGTAGAGACACAGACTCGGGAAGATCGCTTTATCCTAAAATGTAAAGCAGATTTTCCAGCACATCAGTATGCTAAAAGCAATCCCATTCTTCAGCAGATCAGAGGGGTTAAGGAAAAAGAGGAAATAGCTTTAATGCAACAAGCTTGCAACATTACGGAAAAGGGTTTTCGTAGGATTTTAGGTTTTGTAAAACCCAATGTGTGGGAATACGAAATAGAGGCCGAGTACTTGCACGAGTTTATACGTAACCGATCCAAGGGATTTGCTTATACACCTATTATAGCATCGGGCAACAATGCCAATGTATTGCATTATATTGAGAATAACCAACAATGCATGGACGGTGATTTACTGTTAATGGATGTTGCTGCGGAATACGCCAATTATTCCAGTGATATGACACGGACTATTCCGGTAAATGGCAAATTCACTGCCCGACAAAAGGAAGTATACGAAGCTGTGCTTAGGGTGAAGGACGAGGCTACCAAAATGCTGGTTCCTGGAACCCTTTGGGCGGAATATCATAAGGAAGTAGGTAAAATTATGACCTCCGAACTCTTGGGCTTGGGACTTTTGGACAAGGCTGATGTGCAAAACGAGGACAAAGATTGGCCTGCCTACAAAAAATACTTTATGCACGGAACCAGTCACCATATTGGTCTGGATACCCATGACTATGGGGAATTAAAAAAACCCATGAAAGCGGGGATGGTATTTACGGTAGAACCGGGCATTTATATTCCCAAGGAAAAAATAGGCATCCGTATCGAGGACGATGTGGTTATCCAAGAAAATGGCGAACCGTTTAATCTAATGCGTAATATTCCCATTACGGTAAAGGAAATAGAGG
>JBCBZE010000201.1:0-6437 GCA_039815505.1 Bacteroidota bacterium
AGCGAAGCTCAACTCTCTGTTTCCGAGTCAGAAATGATTTTAGGGTTTCCAGATGAGTTTGAAGTGCCGGTTAGTGATGGTACGGTAAGAGGAATTGAAATAAATGCGAGCTTAGTTTTCAATTAAAAACGGTATACAACACAGTGTATAATTAATGGCGTGTGGATTTCCCCTAATGAAAATCCTTGCAATTAACTATCTTCGGTACAGACGTACATTTTCCGCTGTTATACCTTCCTCTCCCCAAATATTTTGGGAATCAAATGATTATTCAGAGCTTTTCCTTTGGGCTGTTGGAAACGCTCTCTGCGAAATTGATGATAAGGAATCATATACTCAAATCATTGAAATTTGCAACAACTCCGCACTTGGAATTTCAAGACAAATGCTTTTTCTAAAAACTCTTCCCAAAATCAAAAACCCAAAAGCCCACGAAGTCCTTTTGGAGGGACTGACTGACAAGAATGTTAGAGGACATGCGCTGGATGGACTTGGGAAACTGGGGAATACTGCTGCTATTGGAACAATTGAAAAAATTGAAGTTGAAAAAGGCAAATATGAGTTTAAGGCCAAAGAAAGGGCTTTGAAAAAACTAAAAAAGAAAAACAGCAGACAACAAGGGCTATAATTAATGCAGACTTGTTACTTTTCCGCAAAGGTATGTGTATATTTATGATGTCGTAAAATCTTTGGGATTTTGCTTTAGAATTAAAAAAGAAAAACAAAACCAAAAGCTTTTGCTTAGTGCATAGCTTGTAATCCAACACATTTCCGCACCACACTGATCATAGCTGAGACCGCAAGGCAAAATTTGACCCATATGGATAAAGACAAATTTGTTGTTAAGTATCTAGTTTTATTAATGATAATTTTCGGATGTAATGACCCTAAAAAGATAGAAAACCCCAAAGCGGAAAATCACGATTCATCAGTGGCTTTTGCATACCCTTTAACTTCGATTGAAATTGATGGTGATGTCGCCGAGTGGCCTGCGGATTTAGAGAAATATCCAATAGCCGTGGTCCTTGAAAACAAAATTGAAAATAGTGAGGACTTAAATTCATTTTTCCAAGTAGGTTACTCAAAACGGAACAAATCAATTTATGCCCTAGTAACCGTTGTTGATGATAAGCATTTAGCAGATAGTGGAGCAGGGAGATTGTCCGACGAACAAGACCAATGTTTGATGTATTTGGATAAATTCCATAACGCCAAAGGTTCTGGTGTAAATGTGTTCTGTTTTAATGAACTCTATCAAGAAATAGACAATGCCGAGACCAACTGGGACCCAAATGCGAGGAATCCTAACTGGGACAATATAAAAGTGGTTTCCAAGAGAGATGGAAATCAAACCTATTATGAAATCCAAATTTCCTTTGAGAATGGTGTTTTTGATGGTCAAGCGTTGGGGTTGGATTTTATGATATATGACAATGACATACCTAATCAAGAGGAGGAGTTAACAAGGATTTCGTGGATAAAAAGTGAGGCCAAGGAAAAGGTTCCTTTCAAATTAGGCACTGTAGTACTCGCCGCGAATAAAAGCCGGATTGGCACCATAGAGGGAAAAGTTCAATGGAAGAAAGATTCTTTAGGCTTACCACCAAATAAAATAAGGATATCCTCCGCCGAAATTCCCTCGTTGTGGGTTCGGGAGTCAGTAGATTCAACAGGGTACTACTCAACAAGGCTCCCCGCAGGTAAGTATAACATTCGCCCTGATAAAAATTTTTACAGTCAAGAAGATATACGCCATAAACTTAAAAAGTCATCTATTGTCGCCTCTGTAGCAGGAAAGGAAAAAACTATAGTTGCTAATTTGGAACTTGACATTGATGAGCCATTGAACTTATTGCCTGAAATAGGAATCCTTTTAAAAAATCCACCTAACAAGTATCAACAAATAGATGATTTTGTGAATGCTTATATGGAGTTTTATGAAATTCCAGGTGTGTCTATCGCTATTATTGAAAAAGGTGAATTAAGCTATCATCAAAGCTATGGCATCAAAAACTATTTTACTCAGGAAGAGGTAGGCGAGGCAACAATATTTGAGGCAGCTTCTATTACAAAACCTGTTTTTGCCTTTGCTGTATGCAGTCTTGCCGAAAGAGGTATTATAGATTTAGACAAGCCGCTATACCAGTATCTTCCTTTTGAAGAAATAGCTTATGATGATAGATATAAACTGATAACTGCAAGGCATGTCCTAACGCACAAAACAGGTTTTCCCAATTGGCGAAATGGAAAAATGACAATCAACTTTGAACCGGGCACACAATTCGGCTATTCCGGTGAGGGATTTGAATATTTGAAAAGAGTTGTTGCCCACGTCACTGAAAAGAATATTGTTCAAGTCTTGGAGGAGGAAGTATTGGGTCCCTTGCAACTAAGGAATATCTACTTTGAGAAAAGCGACTATCTGTTTGATGTTGTTGCAAATGGCCATTTCTACAATAGGGCAAATATGGCAAACCTACCGGACGAGGCCGGTATGGCTTGGAGTATGCACACTAAAGCAGAATCATTTATAGCCTTTCCAATTGCTCTACTCAAAAGGAAAGGCTTAAAGCCAAAAACTTACATGGATATGCTCAGGAAGCATACCGATACCGATAAATATGAAGAAATGCAAATGGAGGGCTGGGGGAGTCATTTTGGACTTGGCATTCAAATTGAGGAAACTCCTTTCGGAATGGCTTTCGGGCACGGCGGAAACAATGGTGACTTCCTGTGTGAATTCAAGGTTTACGATGACTTGGATATGGGTTTTGCGATTTTTACGAATAGTAATACGGGCGACCAATTAACCTATCAAGCTTTGGAACAGTTCTTAATTACCGGTAAATTCAAATAAACTTCGCCTAACATTGCTATGTGTAATTACTTGCCTGGCTGTCGACAGACTGGTGCTCCAGTATCTACGGGCTTCTAGCTTTAAAAGGGCCTCGAACCAAAACGATGTTACAACAAAAGCTAAAAGCAATTTGGTTCATAGAATCTTTATGTTGTCTTATAGAAATTCATCGGTCGCTTTGCTCAATGGTACGGTAATTTTTATTCCCAATACCTTAAAATTCACAAGAAACGGACGCTAACGCTACCTTCTAGATGAACTATCATTTGAAACAAACCATCCAATGAAGCCAGATTTTCAAACGATAGTTTCAGGATTTTGCTATATTTCCTTAAAAATAAACGCCAACACTACAACCCGCACATTGCTTTCGCAGCTGTTGGTTTAGCAGGCCATTGTACAACATTATGAGAAATTCTATACTCATCATCATAACCCTATTTCCCATAGTTATTTTTTCTCAAAAAATGAAGAAATGGGAACAGACACATTTTAAACTAGTAAATGAAAAATGGGTGAGGGGTGGATATGTTGAGGGCTTCTTCAATAAACAAGTCTTTTCATATGATAAAAAAGGTAGGCTAATCGAAAAAAAGAACTATGACAAAAATGATAAATTAATTGGTGTAGCAAGTTTTGATTACAAAAGAAAATTGCTTAAGAAAAGGACATATAGAAGAAATCCTAGACATGAAAAAAAATTATTGGAGACATTATTCAGTTATAATAAAAACAATGAACGGATTAGTGAAGTCCAGTATTGGAATGGAATAACCAGAAGGGACAGTCTTTCTAGAAAGAGGGTTGGAGATAAATGGATAGAAACCAAATATGATTCTATCAATTTTCTAAAAGGCTATAAGGTTTCTAAAATTGAAAATGGAAGAAAAATTAGAGAACAAGAGTTTTCCAAGGACTCCATACCAATAGGAAGCGTTACATGGGAAAGATCATCAAATGGAAAACCAATTTCAAAAAAAATTGTCAACAGCTATGAGGACGGCAATTATGTTTTCACTTATATCCACTCCTACAATCAAAAGGGACAACTAACTAAAATGACAAAAAATGGAATTCTGGTTAAAAGATTTGAAATAAAAGAAAATACCAATGGACATTGGACGGAAATACTGGTATTCAATAAGGATAATCTATTAATGGAAAAAACCATTAATAAAATTGAATATTATTGATGATAACATTATTGTGCACCATTTAACTAAACCAACCCACGTGGATCGATCATGGAAAAGAATTACAATTATTTTAAGAAATTACTCCTCGCTTGGTATCAGGGCGATAAAACAGGAAATGAAATTAAGGAAGAGACCAAAGATTTTCTTGATCTGGAAGAATATGAGAAAGAGTTTGATGTATTCATCTATGCTCTCGAAGAAAGTATAAATGATTTTGATGATGACATTGGATATGAATGGGAAGAGTATAAAGAATATGCAGAAGACACTGCACCGACCGTAAATGGAGTTTGTCATAATATTGGTCAAATGTTAGCCGGTAATCAAACCAGTGAAGAATTTATAGATTGGGCCACATGGCACAATTTAGATGGTGGCGAAACGACAAGTGGTAAGTTTGAAAATAGAAGTATAGAATTCTTTTGTTTGTACTTTATACCTGAAAATTATAAAAATTTAAATACTGATTTTTACCAAAAAGCTATACCACTCTTAGAGAAGAGCAATAAGCTGACTTATAGCGAGTTTACAATCGGATTGTATCTGTTAGTGGAAAAGGAGAAAAAAAGTCTTTATTTCTTTCTCAACGAGTATGTAAAAGGCACTAAAAACGAAGAAGATTTAGAAAAGTATTTAGTGAAAAAGTTCAATAGAAATTTACCAGATTTCATTTTTAATTTATCGACCTTTCCATATTTAGATGAATTAAATAGATACAGAGATGAAAAGCTGAATGTTGGCAATCTATTGGAAAAAATGAAAAAATAAATCATAAAAACGGTTGCACACCATTGGCTATGGATCATTGCTTGCCTACCTGTCAACAGACAGGTTCTCGGCTAGCCTTCGACAAGCTCGGGCCATCGCTTCTGAAAATCCTAGCGGATTTTCAGTTTGATGTGTGCCTGCAAGTGCCGGTAGGCAGGCTTGTAATGTTTAGTACTATCCAGATAGCTATCGGGACACGCAACTACCCATTGCCTGGACCGTTGGCATTTATTATAAAAAAATTAGCCACTGGCTAAACTCAAAATTACGAATGGACAAATCAACTAAAGTTTTATTGATCATATTGGGAATTACAGCAGTCGGAGTAGGAATTTGGTCGTATATCTCTGAAAAGGATACTTTCCATACATACTCGGCAATATTTATCGGAATCGCGTTAATAGGAACTGTGATTTCAATACCGACGAAACGTAAAAATAATTAACTGTTTTCAAGAAACTTTACGAACGGACTTTTTGCTCGGTTGAAATTGAATTGCTGAATGGATGCCAAAAACAGAACGTTGGACTTACTATTCGGCCAAAAAAACAAATGCCAATAAAACCTGAATACAATGCGGATTTTAGGGTTAAATCAATAGGTCTGTGTATATTTATGATGTCACCAAATCTTATGGATGTAGCTTTGGACAAGAAAAGAAAAAGCAAAATAATAAGCTTTAGCTCGGTGCTTAGCCTAGACCGTTACCTGCAAGCTGAAAAAACGATAATGAAAAAAGCATTGGTCAAAATAGCATCAACTCTTTTTCCAAGAGTAATCACATCATTTGCTTACAATCAACTGACAAATCCGCAAGTTCGGAAATTGAGGGAAAACGAGATAACAACTCTCAATAAAGCCGAAAAGGAAACATTCAAATTCAAAGATTTTGATATTCAGTTATATTCTTGGAAAGGAGGCGAAAAGAAAGTTTTGCTAATTCACGGATGGGAAGGGCAAGCAGGAAACTTTTCAGATTTAATAGAAGAGCTTCTTAAAAATAAGTATACCGTTTATTCCTTTGACGGACCTTCTCATGGATTTAGTTCAAAAGGTAGGACCAGTCTCTTTGAATTTAGCGAATTGGTAGGAACACTTATAAAAGAGTTTCGGGTAAACGACCTAATTAGCCATTCATTTGGTGGAGTAGCAACTACATATGCACTTTTTAACAATAAGGATTTGGAAATTGACAAGTATATACTCTTAACTACACCTGACAAATTCATAGAACGTATAAACGATGTTTCGGAAATGGTTGGAATAACAGAAAAAGTGAAAACCAAACTTATCGAAAGATTGGAAAACGAAACAAAACTTGACGTTACAACATTAAATGTAAGTGACTTTGTTAAAAATATCAACGTAAAAAAATCTTTGATCATTCACGATAAAAATGACAAGGTGATACCTATAGAACGTTCAAGAAACGTCTACAATAATTGGAAAGAATCTGAATTCAAAGAAATCAGCGGAACAGGACATTTTAGAATATTACGAACGGAAAAAGTCATTGAAAACGTCATAGACTATTTAGAATAAACGCCAGCAGGCAACAACAGCTATAATTTATTACGGCTGAAATTCTTAATCGGAATTTCAAGCCTTTTTGCTAA
>JBCBZE010000233.1:0-5695 GCA_039815505.1 Bacteroidota bacterium
CGCAAGGTAAATATTCAACACCGACCCCGGAAAGAGGTGTGTATAAATCTGTAGATGGTGGAAAATCATGGAAAAAAACCTTGTTTAGTAATAATTTTTCCGGTGCTTCGGAATTGTCCATTGACATGAATAATCCGCAAATTTTGTATGCAGCCTTGTGGCACCATCAACGAACGCCCTGGAAAATGATCAGCGGTGGTCCGGGTAGCGGTTTATATAAATCGGATGATGCTGGGGAAACATGGAAAAAAATGGAAAAAGGTTTACCAAAAGCACTGGGAAAACTAGCAATATCCGTTTGCAGAAGTAATAGCAATAAAGTGTATGCGCTCGTAGAAAGTGATACCCAAAGGGACCAAAGCGGATTGTACGTTTCCGATAACGCAGGCAGAAGTTGGACGCAAGTAAGTGGTGATAATAGATTAACGCAACGAGCTTGGTATTATACCGAGGTTTTTACCGATCCCAAAGATGATGAAACTGTGTACGTGTTAAGCGCCCCTGCTTTACGCTCTAAGAACGGGGGTAAAGATTGGGAAAGAATTACGGGAACCCATGGTGACTACCATGACCTGTGGATCAACCCGAATGATCCAACGAATATGGTGATTGCCAATGATGGCGGTGCCGCAATTTCCTTTAACTCCGGGAACACATGGTCCACGCAAAGTATCATGCCAACCGCGCAATTTTATAGAATAAATGTGGATAATTTATTTCCGTATAACATCTATGCAGGCCAGCAAGATAATTCTTCCGTGAAAATTGCCAGTATGAATATGACCGGATATGCTATTTCCGAACGTAATTGGACAAGAGCCGCTGGTGGAGAGAGTGCTTTTTTAGCATTTGATAAGAACAACCCTAGCATTACAGTCGGAGGTAGTTATCTAGGAACTATCGAAGCACTGGATATGAACAATATGGTAAGCACCAAGATTATGGCCGCTCCTATCCAGTATTTGGGAAAAGCTGCAAGGGACATGAAATACCTATTTAATTGGAATGCCCCTATTATCTGGTCACAGCACGAACCAAACACCATTTTTCACGCCGCGCAATTGGTTTTAAAATCGACGGATTTAGGAAAAAACTGGACACCCTTTTCTCCTGATTTAACAAGGGACATAGATGAAAAACAAGGTAAAGGTGGTGGTCCGTACACGAATGAAGCGGTGGGCGCGGAAAATTATGGGACAATTAGTTATTTACTGGAATCGCCACATGAAAAAGGTGTTTTTTATTCAGGAAGCGATGATGGTTTCGTGCACATTACAAGGGATAATGGAAAAACTTGGGACAATATAACACCGAAAAATTTAGGCGAGACCTTAGTGAATGCGATTGAGATATCCTCACATAATCCGGCAGTTGTTTACATAGCTACTACAAAATACAAATTAGGAAACTACGCTCCTGCCCTTTTTAAAAGTGACAATTATGGGAAAACGTGGAAATCTATTAATAATGGTATTCCAAATGGTGCGCATACCAGGGTTGTTCGAGAAGATAAAATAAGGAAAGGATTGCTGTATGCGGGAACAGAATTGGGGATGTATATATCTTTTGATGATGGTGCAACTTGGGAGTCTTTTCAGAGAAACTTGCCCATAACGCCAATTCTGGATATAAAGGTGCATCAAAATGACTTGATTGTGGCGACCTCTGGAAGATCGTTCTGGATTTTGGATAATGTATCCTTATTGTCGCAATACGATGCTAAAAATTCTGCGGTTAAAGTATATGATTCAGCACCCATTTATTACGGAAACTGGGGTAGTCAAATGAATGGTTCCTTGGATGATTTTACCGGCATGCAAAACTTTGTTGGTGTAAATCCTGCCAACGGTATTGAACTGTATTATGAGCTTCCAAAAATTGATAAAACAAAGACCGTTGAACTAATTATTTTGGATGGTAACGGGAAACTGGTTAATTCGTACACTTCGGAGAAAGATGAGAATTATATACCTCATAACGGAGGGGGCGCACCAAGAGCTCCAAGATTATCCTTAAAAAAAGGATTGAATCGTTTTGTATGGAATATGAAGCATAAAAGTGTTCCGGGCGTTCCCAATGTTTATATTGAAGCAAACTTTAGAGGCCATAAAGTCGTTCCTGGTACCTATACGATGAATCTGACGTACGATGAGAAAACATATGTGACCAAGGCGATAATCAAAGAGCATCCAAATTATGCAATTACCAAAGAAGAATATGAAGCTTATGATTTGATCATGGATCAAATGGAAGATAATGCTACGGATATGCATAACAAAGTAAATCTATTACATTCCATGTCTCAGGACATTAGCGTTTCCATTAAACAATTGAAGAAGGAAAACAAAGATTCCATGCTGATTGCGGAGGGCGAAAATCTTTTAAAGGAAATTAAAAGTTGGGATGAACAAATGGTTCAGCGTAGATCTCAAGCTTATGATGATGTAGAAAATTTCGAAAACAAATTCACAGCGGAATATTTGTTTTTAATGAATCAGACGAATAGTAGTTTGCCTAAGATTACGCAAGCATCGATCGATAGAAAAACAGTATTGGACCAGCAATGGAACAACTTAAAAAAAACTGCCGAAAACTTGATAAACCAAAAGATTACGGCCTACAATCAGAAATTATGGCAGGCAGAAATAGGAGCCATTAAAATGAAATAGCTAGATTATTATTTGAATGAATTCGTAAAAGCTGTATGCCCATTTTACATAATTTCGGATATTGCACCCTAGCTAAGTTTTAATTGGTATTTTTGATTTGTTCCATCTATATCCCATTAAATTATGTCCATTACATCTATAAAAAGAATATTTGTATTTATTATTTCAGTTTTTACTGTTAGCATATATTCTTGTAAACAGGAAAAAAAACCAAAAGAGACAACTGTTGTAAATTATAGTAAAACTAATTTAAAAGAAGCATTGACCTTTTATGCCTCTTTTGATGAAGGTGTTGATGCAGATTTTTCCTTAGGTGATACGCGTATGTTTACGGTACCAAATAGAAAAGCGATAGATTCTGCAAAAGCTGGATTACACAAACCCGATATTAGCAGACAAGAAGGAAAAGGAAAATATGGTCATGGACTGGTGTTTACAGAGCGGAGCAAGGGAAATATTTATTATTCCAGTGAAAAAAATATAGCCTATGATAAAGAGAATTGGAGTGGCGCAGTTTCATTTTGGTTAAGTTTAGATCCTGCTACGGATTTAGAACCGGGCTATTGTGATCCTATTCAAATTACAGATGTAAGCTATAATGATGCTGCCATTTGGGTTGATTTTACCAAAGAAAACCCTCGTGATTTTAGATTAGGGGTAATTGGGGATAGAAGCGTATGGAATCCAGACCCGGAGGGACCTGATAACGAGAACCCCATTTTTAATGAGCGCCTTACCGGAGTAAAAAACCCGCCTTTTGGCAGTGGTCAATGGACACATATTTTGATCAACTTTTCTAATCTAAATACTATCAAAGGACAGGCTTCCCTGTATATGAATGGTAAGCTTAAGGGTGCCCGTAAGAATATTGATACACCTTTTACCTGGGATTTGTCTAAATCCAATATTTATTTAGGATTGGGATATATTGGACTTATGGACGAGTTATCTATTTTCAATAGAAATTTAACCGATAAAGAAATCACGACACTGTATGACTTGGAAAATGGGGTGCATACTATTTTGGAATAAGGAAATGACAACGTTTTTATAGGTCTACCGATAAGCACTATTTTTCTAGCTACAGGAATGTGTTTATTTAAAAATTCAAACGAAATCCAAGAATCATTCAATACACTTTACACTCCCCTGCTACCGTCAGATTGCATTATAAGTGCTTATTCATAGCTTGCTTATTATTTTTGAGGGTATACAAGAACCTCGTTCCTAGGTTTCATCACCTTTTATGAAGAAGTTCTTCGACTTCGCTCATGATGAGCTCCATACAGAACAACTTGCCCGCCTATGGCGGATTATAAACATTTTGCATTTTGGGCTTAGTATTATTCCCCAGATCAACAAATAGGCTATTTCTTGGATAAAAAAGAGTTTCCCTTAGCGAATCTAATTTCCTTTATATCTTCTATTGGTACCGCCCTCATTTTATGTAATGAACCGTCAAATATGAAAACATAGTTGGTAACGTTGCCAACAAAATAGTTGCAGGTATCCTTTCCGCCTTTTTGCAAAAGGTAGGTACCATCTTTCATAACGATATCAAAACTTGGTTTATGAATTTCTATTTCAATTGCCTGATACTTTGCGAACAGTAAGGCGCCCAAAAGATATATAAAAGCATAGGCGGATACCAAGAGATCTACATATTTGAAATAAACAAAGTGTACATTAATGCTAATCATTAATGCAAAAAGGAGTATAAAATCGCTTCGCAAATGATTATGCGTGTTGTATATAATAATGCATCCAACCGAGATCTGGAAGAATGAAATAATAAGAAAAATTAATCGTAAAGGTAACTTTTTATTGCCGTTTCTATACACAGCCAACAGATGAAGGCCGAAAAAGCTCAGCGCCAATATCAATAGTAATACGGATACATTGTTATAATAAAAGATTCTTAAAAAATCCAACGGATTGAAATACAAAAAATAGTTTACGTTAAAATGTTTATAGAACATGGGCAGATATAAAATTCCATAAAGCGGTATCAGTAAGGCCAATATCTTGATTAGGTTGGAAAATGATATTTTACGCTTCGGTTTATGGTCTTCATTAAGCCAATTTGCAAGCTGAAATAGTTTTTTACCAATACGAGAAAGTGATTTTTGCATGATAATAGTTATTAAGGATAGGCTGCAATATACCTATTCCACTCGCATTGACCTTCCTCCTAGCTGGGATGAAGCAATAAACAATAACGATAATGCGGCTGCCAGTATACGGTGAAGGACAACTTAAAATAGCAGATGGTACTTTTTAGTTTACGCGCTCCGATCCACCCCTGTTGTTTTTAGCCTTGGCCAGGTCTAAAAACCTTCATCACGTCTTTATTTGATTCCAAGTAAGGGCCGCCTATCAAATCAATACAGTACGGAATGGCAGGAAATACGGCCTCTAGACATTCTTGAATGGCCTTGGGTTTGCCCGGTAGATTGACAATGAGCGTGTTTCCACGGATTCCAGCGGTTTGACGTGAGAGAATGGCCGTTGGCACATACTGTAAACTTACTTGCCGCATCTGCTCGCCAAATCCGGGTAGCATTTTTTCGCAAATGGCCATGGTGGCTTCGGGTGTCACATCCCGTACGGCCGGTCCCGTGCCTCCTGTTGTTACGATGAAACAACATGCTTTGTTATCTGCCATGTTGATCAGTTCTTTTTCCAGCAAGTCCTGCTCGTCGGGAATTACGGCGTACGCAGCTTCCCATGGACTGGATAACCATAAGTTTAGGAGCCGTTTTACTTCTTGACCGGGCAGATCGGCATACTCACCACGACTGGCACGGTCCGATACATTGATAATACCAATTCTTATTTTTTCCACTGATTCCCATTTTTAAAATTTAGTGAACATAAGCTGTTCAGTGTACTTCAATATAATTATAGATAAACCACCGCCTTACATGGGACTATATCTATCGAAGTTTCTTTTTAACCGCGGCCATAGTACCGGTCAATTCGTTATAACGCTCCATAACATCCTGGCCAATGGGCTGATCGGCACC
>JBCBZE010000076.1:0-11728 GCA_039815505.1 Bacteroidota bacterium
AACAACGAAGTCTGGAACTGCCTGGTATCGAACAATTCCTTAATGGTGGGTTGCATTAAACTATAATGTCCTTTTTTAAACTGGGCATCTCCCCATGATTCTAGATAATGGGAAGCCGCGGCCACAAATTGTGAGACTTCGGTAGTTTCGGTTTGATTAAAGGAAAAGCTAACCGACAAGTCCACATTCTTGATACCTTCTTCAAAATCCGCAGCATTGGGTAATGAATACATGGGGTTTACCCCATCTATAAGCAAAGCTCCGACCCTACCCAGTTTCATGTCAGAAATCAGTTTATTAACGGCCTCTATATTACCCTGCCTTACATACCTGGGCGATTCCGCATCAAACGCCTTGCTAGCCAGCAATTCATTCATGGATAATATGACAGCCTGCACGTTGACATCGTTTATGCCCGAAACAACGACCGCATCGCTACCCGCCTTTCGGATTTCAGCCGCAACCTTATCTATAGTTTTTTCTATATGCTCAGGTAAATCACCGCCTACATTGCTATTATTTAACTTCCCATAAAGTTTGGCCAGCGCAATTTTTTGTTGGGTTGGCGTTATAGGCACTCGTTTATCCGCGTTCGCACCCGTTAATGACATATTGGATTCAAACTGAATATGACGGGACATCCTACCTTTTTTAGGTATACGTCCTTTGGCATAACCACTATCATAACCGCCACCTTGCCAATCCGCCAGAAAATCCGCTCCAAAAGAAACAATAAGCTCTGCTTTTTCAAAATCATAATCGGCCAGTGCCCTCTCCCCGTATCTTGCCTCATAGGCATTTAAAGCCGCATCTTCCGCGACGGCATCATAGGTAACGTGGTTTACATTTCCATAGGCCTCTTTGAATTCCGCGATCAACCTTGATGTGGAGGGACTAGCGTAAGTCTGCGTCAACAAAGCAATTTGCTTATCAGAATTTTTAAGTGTCCCCAACTTGGATTTTACCGCGGCATCCAATGCACTCCATTCTATGGAACCACCATTGGACATAGGCCCTTGAAGCCTAGTACTATCATATAAGGACAATACGGACGCCTGCACACGGGCATTGGCTCCGCCACCCACCTTTGCATAGGTATTATTTTCGACCTTTATCGGCCTTCCCTCCCGGGTCTTGATCAAAATACTGGCAAAATCAAACCCATCGGCGATTGTAGTGGCATAATAGTTGGCAACACCTGGAACTATACGCTCTGGCTGCACTACATAGGGAATGGACTTCTTCACCGGACCTTCGCAAGCCGCCATGGAAGCGGCAGCCGTACTAAAGCCGATATATTTTAGGAAATCCCTTCTGTTTGTTGTAGTAGATGCCAAAGTTTCCTTGTCTCCCAAAAATTGGTCTACTGGGATTTCTTCGACAAATTCATTCTGTTTTAGCGCCTCAACAATGGAATCGTTTGGATTTAACTCCGCTTCACTTTTCCAATATTTTTTGTTTGATGCCATACGATATATCTGTAATTAGCTACTAATAAGTTGATTAATAATGACACTTTCCACATTCTAACCCACCCATCTGCGCAGCGGTAAGTTGATCTACTCCATATTTTTTGGAAAGTTCTTCGTGTATTTTAGCATAGTACTCGTTACCTTCTACCTTAACATTAGTTTCCCTATGACAGTTGATACACCACCCCATGGTCAATGGAGCATACTGATACATTATTTCCATTTCCTCGACCGGACCATGACAGGTTTGACACTCTATGCCGGCAACGGATACGTGTTGTGAGTGATTGAAATACGCAAAATCCGGCAGATTGTGTATTCTAACCCATTCTACGGGTTGGGAATCACCAGTATATTTTTGGTTTTCCTCATCCCAACCAACTGCCTTGTATAATTTCTTTATTTCCCCGGTATAGAACTCGTTGGTATAACCATTGGCCAAATCTTCCTGGCTAGGCCCTTCGGCAGTTCCCGTATATTCATAAATAGATTTGTGACAGTTCATACAAACGTTGAGGGAAGGTATTCCCGAATGCTTGGACACCCTTGCGGAAGAATGACAATATTTACACTCTATCTCATTCGTCCCTGCGTGTATCTTGTGCGAGTAATGAATAGGCTGTATAGGAGCATACCCTTGATCAACACCTACCTGCATCATCCATCCATACGCGAAATACGCACTACCCAACAACAGGAAAATTGCGGACACCAAAACCAAAAACTGATTCTGCGCAAAAGCTTTCCAGATAGGTATGCGTTTCTCCGCCTTTTCTTTTTCCAAGACCACCCCATTGGCCTCTGCTATTCTTCGCAAGGTCTTGTTGACCAAAATCAACATGACTACCAAAAGACCGAAAACCAATGCCAAGGCGGCCAATATAATTTCATTGGAAATGCCCGAACCTCCACCAGTACCTGTACTCGCTACAGCGGCACCACCTACTGCAACCTTAGGCTCTGGAGCGGGTGCTGCCGTATATGCCAAAATGTTATCAATATCCCCGTTACTTAAAGTGGGGAAAGCAGTCATGGCCGACTGGTTATATTCGGCGTATATTTTATTGGCATATGCATCGCCGGACTTAATTACTCCGGCACTATTTTTTATCCACGCATACAGCCATTCCCTATCCAAGCCTTCTCCTTCCAATCTGGACTCCACATTGGCCAAGGCAGGTCCGGTCATTTTTCTATTCAGCGCATGACAGGCGGCACAATTCTGATTGAACAAAGCCTTTCCTTTCGCGGCATCACCTGCAGAAGCATCCGTGGTCGTCTCGGTTGCCACTTCTGTTTCAGTGGCCGCTGTTTCATCTTGTGCAAAAAGGAAGGTGGAGAAGAGTAGAAAAGCTATTAAGCTGATACCTAAAATTTTAGAAATTTGATTGCGGTATGGAACCTTTTTCATATTAAAAATATTTCTATCGAAACCTTGGCACGATATTTACATTTCTAAGAAAAGTACGTTAAAATATCGCCGCTCAAATTGAAGGCAAAAATACGACATAGACTTTATTTTGGAAATGTTAAGGGATTGATAATTTATAATTTATACCCATTCTAAATAAAGCGAAGATTCTTTGTTTGATCTTTAAAAAATTACTTTTGTAAATTGTTCAAGTACTCTTAAAGAAGACACCATGAAAAAACACCTCTATATACTGGTTTTTATAAGTTTTTCAGCAATTACCCTTGCACAGGAAGGTCAATTGAACCTTGAACAGGACAAAAAAATTACCGATCTTTTAAAAATTTATAAATCGGCCAATGAAAGCTCTGATTATTATCAAATTCAAGTCTTTTTTGGATCGTATCAAAATGCCCAAAATATAAAATCAAAAGTAGAAACAGACTTCCCGGGATGGTCTTCCATGATTAAATTTGAATCCCCTAGTTATCGTGTAAGGGTAGGTAAATTCAAAACAAAGTTGGAAGGGGAGCGCAAACTTATCGAGGTACGGGAAAAATACCCAAGTGCCATGCTCTTAAAACCAGAAAAAAAGACCAAATAGGTCTTTTTTTCCAATACTTAAGTTTCTGTTTATCCAGTATGGTTATCTCATTGCCATTGTCAAAAAAAAAATACTTTACAATTTTTTCTTAACGGCGACCTCTTGGAAGGCCTCTACGATATCACTTTCCTTGATGTCATTATAGTTTTTAACCTGCAGACCGCAATCATAACCTTTGGCAACTTCCTTAACGTCATCCTTAAATCGTTTTAAAGAAGATAGCTCTCCGGTGTATATCACGACCCCATCACGAATAAGTCTAATTCCAGAATTCCTAAACACCTTTCCGCTAGTTACCATACAACCGGCAATGGTACCTACTTTAGATATTTTGAACGTTTCGCGGATTTCTGCCGTACCGGTAATTTCTTCTTTCATTTCAGGGGAAAGCATTCCTTCCATAGCATCCCTAAGATCATTGATCGCATCGTAGATAATGGAATACATCCTGATATCTATTTCCTCTTTTTCGGCTATGGCACGGGCATTACCCATGGGTCTAACATTAAATCCAATAATAATAGCGTCGGAAGCCGATGCCAACAATACGTCGGATTCGGTAATGGCACCCACTGCTTTATGTATGATATTGACCTGTATCTCGTCTGTTGACAATTTTTGGAAAGAATCTGTCAATGCTTCTACAGAACCATCCACATCACCCTTAAGTATAATGTTCAATTCCTTGAAATCCCCCAAGGCAATTCTTCTACCGATTTCATCCAACGTTATATGACGTTGTGTCCTAACGGATTGTTCCCTTTGCAACTGACCTCTTTTCGCGGCAATTTGTTTAGCTTCCCTTTCATCATCCAAAACATTGAACTTATCTCCGGCTTGGGGCGCACCATCCAGACCCAATATGGAAATCGGTGTAGATGGTCCAACAGATTTTACATTTTTTCCACGTTCGTCCTGCATCGCCTTAACCTTACCACTGCAGGTACCCGCCAATACATAATCCCCAATTTCCAAGGTTCCCGCCTGCACCAATATGGTGGAAACATAACCTCTACCCTTATCCAAAAATGCCTCGACAACAGTTCCTGTCGCCAATTTATCGGGATTGGCTTTCAACTCCAAAAGCTCTGCTTCCAACAAAACTTTTTCCAAAAGGTCTTTAATTCCATCGCCCGTTTTGGCCGAGATATCGTGTGATTGTATTTTACCGCCCCAGTCCTCTACCAATAGATTCATCGCCGCCAGACCTTCTTTAATTTTGTCCGGATTGGCGGTCGGCCTATCTATTTTGTTAATGGCAAAAACTATAGGTACCCCTGCTGCTTGTGCATGACTGATAGCTTCCTTGGTTTGTGGCATAATATCATCGTCCGCCGCAACCACAATGATCGCAATATCCGTGACTTGCGCCCCACGTGCCCTCATCGCTGTAAACGCTTCGTGACCTGGTGTGTCCAAAAAGGTGATTTTCTGTCCACCCTCCAAGGTTACGCCATAGGCACCAATGTGTTGGGTAATACCCCCACTTTCACCGGCAATAACATTTTCTTTTCGAATATAATCCAGCAAGGATGTCTTACCATGATCCACATGCCCCATTACGGTAACAATAGGTGCCCTTGATTTTAAATCCTCAGGTGCATCTACCTCTTCTACGATAGATTCTTCGATGTCCGCCGTTACAAATTCTACTTCATAACCAAATTCTTCCGCAACAATGGATAAGGTTTCAGCATCCAAACGCTGGTTCATCGTCACCATGATCCCCAAGGACATACATGCGGAAATAATCTGAGTAGTGGACACATCCATCATCGTGGCAACCTCGTTCACGGTAACGAATTCCGTGACTTTCATGATCTTACTATCCAGTTCTTGCTGTTCCAGATCTTTTTCGGTCTGTTGACGATGCTGGTCTCTTTTATCCCTTCTATATTTTGCTCCTTTGCCCTTCTTGGATTTTCCTTGAAGTTTCTCCAAGGTTTCCCTTACCTGCTTTTGAACTTCTTCTTCGGTAGGCTCTACCTTAGAAACCGGCGCAAAACGTTGTCCGGGGCCTTTTCTTGCCCCAGGTTTACCTCTGGCACCCGCTCCAGCACCATTTCCGTTGCCCTTATTGCTTATGATACGCTTTCTTCTTTTCCTTCTATCGGCAGAGGAAGCGGATTCTTTGGAAGCCTCTTTTGCAGGCTCTTTCTTTTTCTTTGGCTTTTCAAATTTGGTGAGATCAATTTTATCTCCCATTATTTTTGGCCCAGAAAGTTTTTGGTATTGTGTAGTTATGGACTCTGACTTTGCTTCGGTCTTTACCTCTTCTTCAACTACGGGCTCTTCCTTTACAACTTTAGGGGGTTCAGGAGTTTTTACTTCCTCCTTGATCGTTACTTCGGGCTCCTTTTTAACAGGTTCTTCTTTCTTGACCGGTTCTTCCTTTTGGATAGGTTCAGCTTTTTTCTTGCTTTCCAAATCTATCTTACCAACCGTCTTAGGGCCGGAAAGTTCGGCTTTTGCCTTAATTACCTGCTCAGCGGACCTTCTTTCCCTAGCCAATCTTTTTTCCTCCTGCTCCTGCTCCAATCGTATTCTTATGGCTTCCTTTTCCTTACGTTTTTCCTCACCGACCTCCTTGGATGCAACTTTCTTGCTCATATCCGTCTGGAACTCGTCCAACAGCACCTGATATACTTCATTGGATATTTTGGTAGTAGGTCTTGCCTCCACATCATGTCCTTTGCTAGAAAGAAAATCTACCGCCCGATCCAGTGAAATATTCAATTCCCTGAGAACTTTATTAAGCCTTATTGTTGCATTGTCTGCCATAAATACTAATTCCTATTCTGTAAATTTGCCGCTAATATATAGCTTAATCTTCAAACTCCTCTTTAAGTATACGTACAACTTCCAAAATTGTTTCCTCTTCCAAATCGGTACGTTTTACCAAATCGTTAACATCCTGTTCCAATACGCTTCTTGCCGTATCCATACCTATTTTCTTGAGCTCGTCTATTACCCAGCTCTCTATTTCGTCCGAAAATTCGGTCAGTTCCACATCTTCTTCCACCCCTTCACGGAATACATCTATCTCATAACCTGTCAATTGTCCGGCCAATCTGATGTTGTGTCCGCCCCTACCAATAGCCTTGGACACCTCCTCTGGCCTTAAATATACTTGGGCCGTCATTTTTTCATCATTTAATTTTACCGTGGACACCCTGGCAGGACTCAATGCCCTGGTAACCATAAGTTGAGGGTTGTTGGTCCAATTGATAACATCTATATTCTCATTTCCCAATTCCCTCACAATTCCATGTATCCTAGAACCCTTCATCCCCACACATGCACCTACCGGGTCTATCCTATCATCATAGGAGTCCACTGCCACCTTAGCCTTTTCACCAGGAATACGAACGGCTTTTTTGATGGTTATGAGTCCATCAAAAACTTCCGGTATCTCCTGAAAAAACAGTTGCTCCAGAAACAAAGGGGATGTTCTTGACATGATGATCGCAGGTTTATTTCCCTTTAGCTCTACACTCTCAATTATACCACGGACATTATCTCCTTTCCTAAAAAAATCGGAAGGAATCTGCTTATCCTTTGGAAGGATAATCTCATTACCTTCATCATCTAATAAAATAATGGCTTTATGCCTAATATGATGCACCTCTGCCGTATATATTTCCCCTTCCAAGTCCTTGAACTGCTTATAAATGGTAGTATTATCATGTTCATGGATCTTGGATATCAGGTTTTGACGCAATGCCAAAATCGCCCTTCTTCCCAGATCTATAAGTTTTACTTCTTCGGAGACATCTTCACCCACTTCAAAATCAGGCTCTATTTTCTGTGCTTCGGTAAGTGATATCTCTTCGAGGGGGTCTTCTACCTCGCCATCTTCAACAACTATTCTATTCCTCCATATTTCCAAATCCCCTTTGTCGGGATTTATAATGATGTCAAAGTTATCGTCCGAACCGAACTTCTTTTTTAACGCATTTCTAAAAACATCCTCTAAAATAGCCATCAGTGTTACCCTGTCTATGAATTTATCATCTTTAAATTCCGAGAAGGATTCGATCAATGCAATATTTTCCATTTTGATCTTTAATTAAAATTTAATAAAACTTTTGCTTCTTGAATTTCAGAAATCGCAATTTGCTGCTTTTTCTGAACTGTAACTTTACCTTTTCCAACTGGTTTGGGCTCCCTCGCCTTCCATTCCAAGGTAATACTATCGTTTTCGGCGGCGGTAAGCTCTCCCTTATAATTTCCCTCCAGGGTCCTTACCTCCAATTTCCTACCTATGTTCTTTTTATATTGTCGCGCCATGGTCAGGGGGGAAGTTGCTCCGGCCGAAGTCACTTCCAAGGAAAAATCCTCTTCCTCTCTATCCAAGTTATGCTCTATGGCCCTACTAATAACCATACAATCCTGTAAGGTAACCCCCTTATCGCCATCCAAAACAACATGGATCCTATTATCGGCGTTAATAGAAAAATCTATTAAAAATAGCGACTCGTTTTCGGTCAAAGCTTCCTCTAGAAGCGTTATCACTTTATCCTTAAACATCATATCCAAGTAATAAAAGAGGGGACTAGATTGTCCCCTCACGAATACTTATATCCTTTCAGTGCCACAAATATACGATTTTTAATTCTTGCTGCAATCAATTGTAAGTATTTTGAAAGGAGCACTAAACTGCTTGGGCCCAAATTAAAATCCCGATGCCTTGCAGCATCGGGATTTTGAACTTTAAGTTGGCCTACTAGGACTCGAACCTAGAACGACTGGACCAAAACCAGCTGTGTTGCCAATTACACCATAGGCCAATACTGCTTAAGAGCGTGCAAATTTAAAACAAAGTTTTGTTTGCACCAATACTTAATCTAAATATTTTAATACCAAAGGTTTTCCTAAAAGAGTCTACACTTTTTATTTTAATTAGTAAATTCGCCCATCGGATAAACTACATATTGCATGTTTTCAAAGAACTTCGAGAAATGGGATACCATCCTGGGATGGGTCGTTTTTTTTATAGCCCTTGTCACTTATGGAATTACGGTTGAGCCTACGGGCAGTTTTTGGGATGCCGGAGAATACATAGCCACCTCGGCCAAACTACAGGTAGGCCATCCGCCCGGAGCACCTCTATTACAGATGATAGGTGCCTTTTTCGCGATGTTCGCGACAGATGCGGAACAGATAGCGAGTATGGTCAATTACGTTTCAGGGGTTTCCAGTGCCTTTACCGTTCTCTTTATGTTCTGGACCATTACCAATCTAACGCGAAAATTGATTTCTGATGGGGATAAATTAACCAACAGCAGATCAATCGCAGTTCTGGGAAGCGGTCTGGTCGGAGCCTTGGCATACACCTACTCCGATAGTTTTTGGTTCAATGCAGTGGAGACCGAGGTGTACGCAATGGCCAGTTTTATTATGGCCCTTTTACTATGGCTGGGACTTAAATGGACAGATGATTTGGATGACCCAAGGGGCAACCGATGGTTACTATTGATATCTTTTGTGGTAGGACTTACTTTCGGAATTCAGTTTTTAGGCTTTCTGGCCATACCTTCAGTTGGCCTCCTTTATTACTTTAAGAAATACAGGACCACTACCGTCAAAAATTTCCTGATAGCCAATATTTTGGTAGTTTCCCTATTAATGTTGGTGTACAAATTTTCCCTTACCTATGTCTTAAAGCTTTTTGGCTGGAGCGAGGTTTTCTTCATCAACAGTATTGGTCTTCCCTTTAATTCTGGAACCATTATTATGGGACTTATTTTTATTGCCGCCTTCTATTTTGGATTGCGGTATACCAGAAAAAATGATTTTAAGACGGCGAACACCATTGTCCTCTGTACCATGTTCTTGTTCCTAGGATTTTCATCTTGGTTAATGCTCCCGGTACGGGCCAATGCCAACGTGGTTATTAACGAGAACAACCCTTCAGATGCACGATCGTTGTTGGCTTACTATAATAGGGAACAATATCCAGGTGTTGATAGCCCCGTCTATGGCGCTTATTATTCAGACCTGTTTGCGCCCGCCGGTGAGGAAATTGATGAAAAACCAAAGTACGAAAAAGACGAAAAACTGGGGAAGTATGTGATTGTAAACAAATATGAAGATGCTTTACAGGGACCCAACAAAAAACATGTAGGTCTTTTACCCAGAATGTGGAGTGATCAACATGCTGAAAATTACATGAAGTATTTTGGTCCTTTGGATTTTAGGATGAAAGAATCCAATGAAGAGTTAAGAAAAGCTGTAACCCAGCTAAAATCAGGATATGCCAATGGCGAAATTGATGAAGAGCAATACATACGTTTTTTAAGACAGTTCAATGAATACGTTGAGGTGCAACCTCCCTCGGTATGGGATAACATAAAATACATGTTCGAGTTTCAGTTCGGGTACATGTACTGGCGATATTTTATGTGGAACTTTGTTGGAAAGCAAAATGATACCCAAGGCAGATATGACAATAACGGCAATTGGTTAAGCGGTATTTCGTTTGTGGACAGTATTCGTTTGGGCAGCCAGGAAAACCTTCCCAGCGATGTAAAGGATAATAAAGGCCGTAACACCTATTTCTTTCTACCCTTGCTATTGGGCATCATTGGTCTGGTCTTCCAAATCAGTAAAAACCCTAAACAGTTTTGGGTACTTTTTGTTTTCTTTTTGTTTACGGGCCTTGCCGTGCAGTTTTACACCAATCCCTATATTTTTCAACCTAGGGAGCGGGATTATTCGTTGGTAGGTTCCTTCTATGTCTTTACGCTCTGGATAGGGCTTGGGGTATATGGTCTTTTTGATGAATTTAAAAAGTTCATCACCCCAAAAATACTGGCCCCGGCCATTACCATTGTTTGCCTTTTGGCAGTGCCCACCGTTATGGCCTATCAAAATTGGGACGACCACGACCGTTCAAATCGATATACGGCCCAATCCACCGCCAAAGCATATCTCGATTCCTGCCAAAAAGATGCGGGAGCCATGATTTTTACCATTGGGGACAATGATACCTTTCCTCTTTGGTATGCTCAGGAAATCGAGGGGTACCGAAGAGATGTCAGGGTAATCAATACCAGTCTTTTCGCAACCGATTGGTATGTTGATCAGATGAAAAAGAAGGCTTATGAAAGTGAGCCTATCCCATCTCAACTTACTCATGAACAATATCGTTATGGGACAAGGGATGTAATCTATCATCAAGGACTTACGGAGAGTCGTTGGAATATTAAGGATTTTATGAACTGGGTAGGCAGCGATAAACCACAGACCAAGTTTAAACATCTACTACAAAAACAAGGAGCTGATATCGGTGAGTATTCGGAAAATAATTTGGAAATCGTGTACTACCCCACCCATAAGCTCCGTATTCCCGTCAACAAAAAAAATGTTTTGGAAAGTGGTCTGGTCAAGCAAAAGGATAGCGCATTAATTTTAGATTACATCGATATTGATTTACCAAAAGGCGCCTTACCCAAAAATAGGATAATGATGCTAGATATTATTGCCAACAATGACTGGAAACGTCCCATATACTTTTCAGGGGGGAGTTTTGACGCTGCGGAATACATTTGGATGAAGGATTATTTGCAATTGGATGGCCTCGCCTATAAACTGGTACCTATTAAAACAAAAAACAGAAACAGTTATGAAATGGGCCGCATAGATGGGGACTTAATGTACGATATCGTGAAGAACTGGGATTGGGGCAATTCTGGTAGTACGGAGATCTATCATGACCCGCAGACAAGGTCACAGGGTCTTTCTTATAGGGGAAACTTGGCAAGATTGGTGGAAACACTGATCAATGAAAACAAAATCGAAAAGGCGAAGGATATCATTAACATCGCCATGGAGAACATGCCTCTGGATTATTTTGGATTCTATACGTTCGTTGAGCCCTTCGTAGATGGCTATTATAAGGTTGGTGAAACTTCTAAGGCAAGGGAACTGTTTAAACAACTAAAAAATAAATACCAAGAACGTTTGGAGTACTATGCCGGTATTCCTTTAGATGAGCAATACGACAATATCGAAGATATCATAACCGATATGGAGCGCTATCGAAGTAATATTGATATTTTAATCGAGAACAACGATCGAGAACTCGCTGAAAAAGAAACACTCATATTCAATGAATTTATAGACAAGTTTAGCCATTTTGTGGGTGGGGACGATGACTATCTGGAAGAAGAACCAAAGGTTTCGGGAGATCCAGATTTAATTGATTCGGGAACCATCATCGATACTACGGCAAAAGAA
>JBCBZE010000423.1:0-2209 GCA_039815505.1 Bacteroidota bacterium
ATGGCAGTGGTATCCCAATCTTGGGTGATTTTCCATTTGCCATTGATTTTTTTTAAAACAATATGAAATTGTCCATATACCACATTTTCTTCTCCCTTGGTCAAGAAAACAATTTTATAAAAGCCAACCTCGTAGGAGGTATGCACATTGGTATGCCGGCTATCGAACCAGAAATTTAATGATATCGTGGTCCCATTGGCTTTATTGGTGGCAAAACGCTCAAGATTTGCCTCTTTAAAGGCGTTTTCGGTATCTATGGCTTCCGGGGTAACCCGCAACACTTCTTCTGCATATAAGGTATTTAACGCAGCTCCGTCCAAGTCTTGAAAGGCTTGTTGAAAAGGTTTCCACAGGCTTTGGTCTATTTCTTTCTGGATAGTGCGTGCCTCCTGGGAAATGCCATGGGCAAACGAAAATAAAAATACGATTAGGATGCTGTTTTTCATAGGTTCTTCAATTATTTATGTAAGGCGTTTATTTCCATTTTATGTATTTGTTTTAAAATACGTCGGTCGTAAATCCGACCTTCTCACTTATTTTATTTATAAATGTTCTATGGTGCCGTATTTGACCATGAATGGCATACACGGTTCTGCCGTCAGCCCTGAACAACCTCAAAACCCGAAGTATACCATAGTATTTGGTTTTTGTAATATCTGACCAGGTATAACGGGAGGTATCCCCCTTTTTATTGACCGTAAAACCGTTCTCATCATAGGTAACTTCACCAACGCCATATCGTAACAAGAGCAAACCCACATAGGCGCTATATCCTGAAAAAAATGTGATCACAGGAATACCACCGATAGACGGGAATCCTTCTGTTCTTAACAAGTTGATCATCCAAACAACGGAGCATATGGTTATAGCACAAAAAAAAAGGACCACGCTATACGTAATCACTTGGTGCCATAGGGGCTTAACTATTGTTTGTTTCATTGATCTTTTAGTTTTAGGGGTTTTTATGATAACAAAACATATATGGGGCTATCTGTACCGTTTATTTGATGCCTTGAGGAGACCTCCTTTAAGATACACTATTTTTTGGTCCCAAACAGAGGTAAGAACACATCCTTCATTATTGCAAAAGGTAGTTTATCCTCTTGTGAATTATAGGCCCCGCCCGTGAATATGGCGACCATCTCCAATTCCGGGACCACGATGATGTATTGACCACCATTACCGGTCGCCGTTTTGGAAAAAATCAGTTCTTCGTTCACCTTAAAAGGAATGGTCCACCATAAATATCCATAATCTATTCCGGTAATCTTTGTTTTTGGAGCCGTGGATTCAAGTATCCATTTTTTGGACACCACTTGTTCGCCGTTCCACTTTCCCTTGTTGAGTATGAGCTGACCTATTTTAGCCATATCGCGTGGGGTAATATACAAACGTTTTGCTGAAGGAATAACTTCCTTGTTAGATGTGTGGCCCCAACCGGGATCGGTAATACCCAAGGTATTGAACAAGTACTTTTGCGCAAACTTGTCAATGTCCATTCCAGAGGCCCTGCTTATAATTTCCGCAACTAGAAGTACGCCCATGGAACAATAATTCGAAACCGTCCCCGGCGTATGGATCATGGGCAAGTCAAGGGTATATTGTATCCAATCCTTTTTTTTACGTACCCTATCTTCTTGTCCCTTCGATTTTTTGTCCCAGTCGTTACAGTCCAATCCGGCAGACATGGTCAAAAGATGTTTTATGGTAATCTCCCCTTTTCTTTTGTCCTTGTTTTTGGTGGGTACAGTATAGGTAAGATATTTGGATATAGGGTCATCCACACTAGTTATGAATCCCTTATCTATGGCGATTCCCATTAAAATAGATCGGATACTTTTGGTTACGGAACGCATATCGTGCTGTTTGTTTACGGTATACGTGTCAAAATATTCTTCCAGTATAATTTCATTGTTTTTTACCAATAGGGCACTATGCATTTTATGCTTGCCGTTTCTTAATTGATCGAACAAATGGTAGATTCTGGTAGTATCGATATCCTGGGATAAAAGACTGCTGGTTTTCCATCCATCGGATAGGGATGGTGGCTGAGCATAGATGTAGGTGTTTTGACCATAAAAAACAACGCCCGCACAAAAAACAAAAAGTAGGGATAGTAGGATCGTTCTCATAAAATAGAATAGTTCTCCATTATATTTTTGGCATAAAGTTACTCACCATTCTGCCTGATTTCATCAATAATTTGCGC